>JAZKEN010000066.1:13278-17348 GCA_040387035.1 Pseudomonadota bacterium
AAAATTCAAATTAAGCTATATTATTCAGTGCATTAGTTAATAATACAAGGTTTAATGGTTGTCATACCCTTAACGGAATGTGGCATTTTCTTTCAAAAGCTTGTCATCTAAGCCATACCCTGCTACGGTATCGTTGCTGTTTAGTTTGGAATGAAAATTTTATTTCTGTTATATCTCTAGGGAGGATGTATGGATTTAGGTTTAATTATTCAATTAATTAGTGGTGCAGTAGGCGGCAATGTCGCAGGCAGCTTACTCAAAAATCTCAGCTTAGGTACTTTAGGCAATTCATTGGTCGGCATTTTAGGTGGCGGCATAGGCGGTCAATTATTGACCATGTTAGGCGTAGGTGGTGCAGCCGCGGCAGGCGGTGCTGACATAGGCTCTATCATTGCGCAAGTTGCTGGCGGCGGTGTAGGTGGTGGTGTTTTACTGGCTATTGTCGGCCTGATCAAAAATGCGATGGCTAAATAAATAACTCTTTATAATAAGCCTGTCTTAAAAGTGCAGTATGCGTTTTTCGCACTTTTAAAATAGGCTTTAATTTCAAATCAATACCCAAAAAAATATCGCATGAAGTTTTTCATATCATCTTTAATGATTTTTCTGAGCATGTGTTCAAACACACATGCCGAAGAGTCGTTTCTAGAAAATGCAGCTGGTGTTGCGATTTACAATACGGATGAAGCTGAGGAACAAAGCCAGGATAAAACCAGCCCTTGGCAAGCCCGCGCGCAGGAAGTGCTTGTTAACGCACTCAGCTTGACTGGTATCAAATATAAATATGGCGGCAAAAGCCCGGAGACTGGCTTTGATTGCAGCGGTTTTGTACGCTACGTGTTTAGCCAAGCCACCAATTTGACCTTGCCGCCAACCGCGCGTGCTATTGCACAGATTGGCAAAACGGTTAAAAAACAAGAACTGCAGCCAGGCGATTTGGTCTTTTTTAACACTATGAAGTCGGCATTTTCACACGTGGGTATCTACATGGGCGATAACAAATTTATTCATGCGCCCAGTTCTGGTAAAACGGTGCGGGTAGAAAGCATGAATACTGGTTATTGGGCAAGCCGCTTTAATGGCGCGCAACGGCTGGATAGGGAAATCGAAAAGTCTACCGAGTAACAAATCCAAACGGCACTATCAGCAAAATCTCATCATCAAAATAAAAAAAGCGGCCTAGGCCGCTTTTTTTATCATCTAAACCCAAAAAATTTATTCGTGGAATTTAGCAATTTCACCTGGTTTACGTAGCATTTTGTCTACTTCGCCCAAATGCAGTTCTTCCTGGTAAATCATTTCGCGCGCATATTCTTCCAACATCACAGAGTCACCTTCTACCAATTTCAATAAGGCTTTGTAGGCATTTAAAGAAACCGTTTCATGTGCCAATGATTCGCGCAAAATATCGCCGATATCGTGATTGTGTGTTTCAAGCAAAGGCCCAATCGATAAGGATGGGTGACCGCCCAGATGCGTGATTAATTCGCCGGCTTTGTCCGCATGAGTTAGCGACTCTGCAGCCTGGCTGCGCAACCAGGAAACGATTGGTATACGGTTGTAGCCAAATACCATCAGCGCATAGTGTGTGTAACGCACTACGCCTGCTAATTCTAATTCCAATATCGTGTTTAAAGCGCTGACTACCGGGCTTTGTATGCCGTGATCTGCTGACATTTTTATTCTCCTCAACTGATTAATAAGACCGAGTTTATAAATGCTTTAAAACTCAATGCATGCAGTGTAGCTGAAATAAAAATGCATTGCAGAATTGCAAATAGTTCGCATTGTCACTATCAAATAGATTGAGAATAGGGATACCGAAACGATTATTTGCTATCGCTATGACCCAGGTCGCGCGCAGGGTCAATCACATCGCGAATCAATTGCTTTAATTCTTTTGATTCCGGAAAACGTCCGTAATCTTTGCGGTTAAATATCACTACCCCATTTAAACGCACCTCAAATATACCGCCGGTGCCTGGCTGCAAGCTCACCGCTTTTAATTCATCTTCAAATGTCGTTAACAGCTCTTGCGCCATCCAGGCTGCGCGCAGCAACCAGCGGCATTGCGTGCAATATTCAATATTAACAATATGTGTTTTTACAGCGCTTAGGTCTAGCATTTGGGTGTGACTCTTTCATCTAAAATAGCTTTTGGCCTATTCAATTGACTTGAAATAGCGCAAAATGAACCTATTGTTTTATTGTAAGCTCATAGCTTAGTGTTAACAGAATTTATGCGCACTAAATTTGCTGCGCAGTACCGATTATTTTATTGAAAAGGGTTTGCATGCGTTCTTCTTTTGAAAAAATGGGCTTGGTTGGCTCTGGCGTTTTAGTCGGAGTATTAATTAGCCTAAACTTTTCAGCATTGGCTGAAAAGACCAGTGTATCGCAATTGCCATTGGACGATTTGCGCGTATTTGCCGAAGTATTCGGCAAAGTAAAAAGTGATTATGTTGAGCCCGTCGAAGACAAAAAACTCATCAACGAAGCATTGACTGGTATGTTGGCCGGTTTAGATCCGCACTCTACCTTTATGGATGCGGATGGTTACAAAGACCTGCAAGCCGGCACACAGGGCGAATTTGGTGGCTTAGGTATCGAAGTTGCAATGGAAGATGGCCTGGTTAAAGTAGTCACACCAATTGAAGACAGCCCGGCTTATAAAGCCGGCTTAAAGACAGGCGACTTGATTTCTAAACTAGACGACACACAAGTGCGCGGTCTAAGCCTGAACGACGCCGTTAAAAAAATGCGCGGCAAACCCGACACCGATATTTTATTAACCGTGTTGCGCAAAGGCGAAACCAAGCCATTGACCTTTAAATTAACGCGCGCCATTATTAAATCGCAAAGTGTTAAAAACAAATTCATTGAGCAAGATTATGGCTATGTGCGTATTACGCAGTTTCAGGAACATACCGGTGAAGATTTAGCCAAGGCCTTAAAAACCTTGCGTGAGCAAAACAAAGGCCCGTTCAAAGGCTTGGTGCTTGATTTACGCAACAATCCGGGCGGCCTGCTAGACGCAGCTGTAGGCGTATCGGCTGCTTTCTTACCCAAGAATGAGTTGGTGGTGTATACGGAAGGTCGCACCGCTGATGCCAAAATGCGTCTAAACGCAGCGCCATTAGATTACGCGCGCCGCGGCAAATCAGATTATTTAAAAGATGAAGCCGCCGATTACAAAACAACGCCAATCGTAGTGCTGATCAATAATGGCTCAGCTTCTGCCTCTGAGATTGTGGCGGGCGCTTTACAAGACCATAAACGTGCCACTATCTTGGGCACCCAAAGTTTTGGTAAAGGTTCCGTGCAAACGATCTTGCCAATGAACAATGGCAGCGCGATTAAACTAACCACAGCACGTTACTTCACACCTAAAGGCCGCTCTATTCAAGCCAAAGGCATTGTGCCGGATATTATTGTAGAAGACGGTTTTGACCAGTCAAACAATATTCGCGAAGCCGATTTAGCCAAGCATTTATCGAACCCTAAAGATGCTGAAGCACCTGCAAAAACTATCGACGAAGCGAAAGATGCCGCTGCTAAAGCCGCATTGGCAGAGAAGAAATTTGCAGAGCAAAAAGGCCCGATTGAACCAGCCAGCAAAGATGATATTCAGTTTGTGCAGGCGATGAATGTGTTAAAAGGCTTACCGGTGCAAAAAACGCCTGAAGTAAAGGCAGCTGAAACAAAACCAGCAGAAGCTAAACCAGCAGACACAAAACCTGCCGAAATTAAAAAATAAGTAGTCGTTTTATATGCCCTGCTTTAGGCAAATGTCATGCAAATGGCATCGCTTAAAGCAGGGCTTTGTTTTATGATAGTTACATGTCTTTAGATACCCAACAAATCATTGCAGAGGCCGACCGTTGTGTCGCCTGTGGCCTCTGTTTGCCGCACTGCCCTACCTACTACAAAACGGGATCAGAGGCAGATTCGCCACGCGGCCGCATTCAATTAATCAGTGCCGTGGCACGCGACATATTGCCGGCAAACGAGCGTTACCAACAACATATCAATGGCTGTCTAAGTTGCCGCAATTGCGAAACCGCTTGCCC
>JAZKEN010000067.1:0-6702 GCA_040387035.1 Pseudomonadota bacterium
GCAATCACGATAAAGGCCAGGAAATCACGGCCGACAATCGTGTGCTATTCCATCGCGTCGCTAACACCTTGAATTACCTAGATATCAAGACGGTGATCGTGTCTTGCGGTACGTGTATGGATCAACTGCAAAAATACGAATTCGAGAAGATATTCCCCGGTTGCAGGCTGTTGGATATTCACGAATACCTGATGGAAAAGGACATGCGCTTGCAAACGGTGACGGGTACGCGTTATATGTACCACGACCCATGCCATAGCCCGATGAAAACCTACAAGCCGATGGAAGTGACCAATAAGCTGATGGGGCAGGAAGTGCAATTGAATGACCGTTGTTGTGGTGAAAGCGGTACCTTCGCTGCTGCACGGCCTGATATTGCGACGCAAGTTAAATTCCGCAAGCAGGAAGAGCTGGAAAAAGGCATGCATAAAATGGGCTTAACGGTTGGCAAGCCTGAAGAGAATGTGAAGATACTGACCAGCTGCCCAAGCTGCCTGCAAGGCCTGGCGCGTTATGGCGATGACACTGGTATTGAAGCGGACTATATCGTGGTTGAAATGGCGAAACATATTCTGGGTGAAAACTGGATGGAAGAATATGTGGAGCGGGTAAATAATGGCGGCATTGAGAAGGTATTGTTGTAGAACAATAAAGGGTTTTACATTCACACTACTGCCTAGAAATCTTAATACTCGCCCTCGCGCGATAGACTGGTTGCATTCTTTGGTTAGCCAAAAGAAAGCAATCAGTCCCCGCTAAAATCTCCCAACTTTCAAACCATCGCAGGCGCGGTAGCAGGGGAGTTAAAGTCAAAACCATTTCATGTTTTTCTAGTAAAATCAACGCATGAAAAACTTTTACGCAACAATCACCCTGTTGCTATTTTTTTGCCAAATGCAGGCACTGCAGGCCGCTACACTGGTGGGTTGGGCTGAGATGCCGCTGCATATCTATGCAGAAGGTCCCACTGAGGGAAGGTTTAATTTCGGCGCAGATGTATCTAGTAATAAGCAGGTGGTGCAAGGTTTTTCGGCTGTATTGCAATCGGATGCAGAAGATAATTTTTACTTTTCAAGCGATAATGGATTTGGTGAGAAAAATAATTCTGCAGATGCACTGATTAGACTGTACGAAGTGCAGATTGATTTTAAAACAGCCAATCAAAAAAACGATGCGGTTAAGCCGCTTCGTTATATCAATGTCAAAGATCCGGACAGAAAACTAAGCTTTAAGATTCAGGCCGATTTTAGCCATTATTACAACGCTGTCGGTAATCCATTGGTAGATAAAGGCATTGTCGAAAACAGGTGGTTAACAGGCGCCGATATTGACCCGGAATCTGTTCGCATCGATAAAAATGGTAATGTGTGGCTGGGCGACGAGTTTGGCCCATTTCTCATTAAAGCAGATGCAGCGGGCAAAGTATTGCGGTCAGAAATTCCCCTGCCAGATGTTACTTCACCTGATAACCCCAATGCAGATAATCTCAAGCCCAATCTGCCTTCCACAGGCGGTTTTGAAGGTATGGCCATTACTTCATCTGGGGATATGCTGTATCCAATGCTTGAGGCAACGGTAGAAGGCGATGCGCAAAAGACCTTACGAATTTACCAGTTTGATGTCAATGCGGAGCGTTATACGGGTGTGGTTTACCGTTATCAATTGGATGAGCAAGGGACCAATATTGGTGATTTTGTGGCGGTGAATGAGCATGAGTTTTTGGTGCTAGAGCGCAATGCCGCTACTAAATTAGCAGATAAGCCATTCAAGAAAATTTACCTGGTCGATATTAACCAGCTTAATGACAAGCAATTCGTGCAAAAGCGTGAGTTAGTCGATCTCATGCAGCTTCAAGACCCTAATGATTTAAATAAGGACGGCCACAACACTTATGCATTTGCTTATTCGCATATCGAAAATCTATTGATTTTGGATAAAAGTACGCTTTTGGTCGCTAACGATAACAACTACGCAGGACGCACTTATTTTATAAAAATTAAGCTGGATAGTGATTTAAACATGGCCAGTTTTAATCAGCCTAATATTAATAAAAATGATTGGGTAAACAGCAAAGCACAACCATTTGGATTTAATTTGGGCGATCATAGTTTTTTTGGCTGGGCGACTGTCTTGCTGTATTTTGTAGCCGCTTTCAGAACGGGCTACAAAGCCAAACTTACCATCAAAAATAAGGAAAGCTGCTATTTTTGGTTAGGCCTGACCGCTTTTCTGGTCTTTTTAGGGCTAAATAAGCAGCTTGATTTGCAATCAAACCTAACCGAATGGCTGCGCAGGTCTGCAAAAGCCCATGGCTGGTATGAGCAACGCAGGGGCTACCAATTGCTGTTTATCAGTATCATGGGTTTGGCGATTCCCATTTTGCTGATTTCTTTGCGCCTATTTTTGTATCACTCGTGGCAGCGCTACAAGCTTACTTGGGTGGGTATCGTGTTACTGCTGATTTTTGTGGTGATACGCGCAGCTTCGTTTCATCATGTGGATATTGTTTTTTACCAAACCATTGGCAGTATTCGCTATTATCAATTATTAGAAATGCTGGCGATCGGCATCATCATCGTCGGTACTTTTTTTGAAAATAAAAAAATCCCACCAACTGCAAAACCATTAAACGCGGCCAATCCTATTGTACATATTGAGGCAGAAGGTGATTTGGTCAGTTGCCCCAAGTGTGGCCAAAAACCGTTGTCAGAAACCAGGCATGGGCGTGTATTTAAATGCAAATCGTGCAAACATATTTATGAAATCCGTCTTTTGGACGACTCCACGTTACAGCCTAACTAATAATTAAGTGATTAAAATCGTGAACTTATACCCGCTTGCAAAACCCTTTTTATTTCAACTAGACGCTGAATTAGCGCATGACATCACGCTTAAAAGCTTGAAATGGGCTGAAAAAACGGGTGCGCTAGGTTTATATTCCAAACCGCCAGCTTGTACCACGCGCCAAGTCATGGGTATTACTTTCCCTAATGCGGTAGGCCTGGCGGCTGGTTTGGATAAGAATGGCGCCGTGATTGATGGCATGGCCGCATTGGGTTTTGGTTTTATTGAAGTTGGTACCGTCACCCCGCGCGCGCAGCCTGGTAACCCCAAACCAAGATTGTTCAGGGTGAAGGAAGCACAGGGCATTATTAACCGCTTTGGCTTCAACAATTTGGGTGTCGACAATTTGATTGAGAATGTAAAAGCGGCGAATTATAAAGGTGTGCTGGGTATCAATATCGGTAAAAACTTTGATACGCCAATGGAAAACGCCGGTGATGATTACCTGATCTGCATGCGCAAAGTGTATGCGTATGCCAGTTATATCACGGTGAATATCTCTTCACCTAACACCAAAAACTTGCGTGCCTTACAAGAGAAAGAAGCTTTATCTGGCTTGTTAGCGAGCTTAAAACTGGAACAAACCAAATTGGCACAACATCACGGTAAATATGTGCCCATCACATTAAAGATAGCGCCCGATTTAACTCCAGAGCAAATTATTGAAATTGCCGATTTATTAATGCAACACCAAATAGATGGGGTTATTGCCACGAATACGACTTTATCACGCGAAGCGGTTAGTGGTTTTAAAAATGCAGATGAAGCTGGTGGCTTATCTGGCGCACCCGTACGCAATCAATCCACAATCGTGATTCAGCAGCTTTCAAAACAGCTACAAAGTGCACTTCCCATCATCGGCGTAGGCGGCATTTTATGCGGCGCGGATGCCGTCGAGAAAGTCGCGGCAGGCACCAGCTTGGTGCAGATTTACAGCGGCCTGATTTACAAAGGCCCAGAGCTGATTCATGAGGTTTGTCGCAGCCTAGGTTAAACTATTTTTAGTAAGCTGCTGTTTCAATAGCATAAAATATTTATGCCAAGAAAGCACGAGCCCAACACGGGCAAATGTTAACTATTGTAAAATCCCCCGTTATTGCCTGTCATGCACAAGATTTGGGCATGCCATTTGCATCATAATTCTCGTTATATCAATAAGTTTATTTTATTGGCTTCATTATACGGTTGTATTTAAAATGTATTGAAGCGAGCTTATCATTAATTGAGGGTTAGCATGAATCAGGTTTACAAATCACTTTGGAATGAATCGACAGGTTCTTATGTGGCAGTGCCAGAAACCGCAAAAGCGGCTGGGCAAAAGGTTTCTTCCGGCCGTGCAGCTAAGCGCGCCTTAGGTAGAGTTCAAACGCAGCGTTTGGTATTAGAGCCGCGTATCGTGTTTGATGGGGCATTACCAGTAGCAGTTGCTGACATGATGGACGCTTCATCCCAGTTTGTTGATTTAGATGTCGAAGATTCGTCATTTGAGGCTGAAGTTGACGAAAATTCGACGGAAAATTCAAAAAATGTTGAAAGCTCGACTGTTGATTCAGTAAAAACAACTTCAGATAATGAACAAGATGCAGCAGCAACCCAAGAGCGAGTGGTAATTGAAGGTACGTTAGCGCTAACCAACCTCACTAGTAATGAAATCATTTTTATTGACGCGCATGTTGGCGATTTAGAGACCTACATTACCGATCATCCCAATGCGGATGTAGTTTTAATTGATAGCAGCAAAGATGGTCTTTCTCAAATTGCAGCCGTTCTGGCCGGGCGCACCGATATCGATTCGATTCACATATTAAGCCATGGTGCAGCAGGGCAGTTAAGCCTGGGTAACACGGTTGTCGACTTGCAAAGTATTACAGGTGAGCATGCAGATGAGTTGGCGGTGATCAATGCGGCGTTAAGTGCGGATGCCGATATTTTAATTTATGGATGCGACGTAGCAGTAGGTGCTACGGGCCAGGAATTCGTCAATGCGCTCGCTAGTGCAACTGGTGCGGATATTGCCGCATCAATAGATACTACAGGTTCGGCCGATTTAGGCGGTGACTGGGATTTAGAGGTGCAAACTGCGGTAGTTAACACAGAGTCCTTAGCCTTAACCGATTGGCGGGGTGAGCTGGCCAACCATGCGCCAGTGGTCGACCTGAACTCAGGTCAGGTTTTACAGGAACAAATCGTCAATGGTGGCTTCCCCGATGGTACTGGCTGGACTGCATCGGCCGGCGGATGGCAATTTCCTGGTGCCGCGGCATATATTGATGCTGACACAGGAACGCACACGCTCACCACCAACAACAACATAACGGGATTAGACAATGGCGCTGCTCTCAGTGGCTCTGCTCAGTTGGGATTCGACTTATGGTGGCATGACGGCACTCCAGCTAGCAGTTCGCCATCATCGACCCTTAACGTTTACGTCGGGGGTGTTCTCTATGCGAAGATATTAACTCCCGTCGGTGACGGAACGTCGGCCACGGTAGTTTACTCCAATGGCGCGATAGGTAGTCTGGCAACAATTCCAGAAGGCGGTTTGGCCCCTATAACTTTTACGAATATTCTGATTGATCTGCCGTCAACTGTCGTAGCAAGTGGCAAAATTATTTTTGAGTTCATCGGCGGAGGCGCTGGTGCTGATGATTTTCGGATCGATAACGTGAGCGTTAAGTCATATGTAGACACGACTGCGGGTAAGGATTTCTCCACGACCTACACCGAGAATGGCGCTCCGGTCTCAATTTCTGATACGGATAACTCGGTCAACGACACTGACGATACTAATATGGAGTCGGCAGTTATCACGCTTACCAATCCGCAGACTGGTGACCGGCTTCTGGTAAACGGTTTGCTGACGCCGAGTGGCACTGTCAACGGTATTTCCTACACGCTGTCCGGCAATACCGTGACCTTGACTGGCACAGCAACAAAGGCCAATTATGCGGCCGCTATTCGCGCTATCCAGTTCGACAGTACTAGCGAGAATCCGTCAACCACGCCACGCACCATCTCGGTTATTGTCAATGATGGCACGGTAAATTCGAACACGGCAATATCGACAATCAATGTCGTGCCAGTCAATGACGCCCCAGTGGACGGCAACGAAACCAACACCGTCATTGAAGACACCACCTTAACGGTAGCCGACGGCGCAAGCGGTGACCTGCTTAATAACGCCACCGACGTCGATGGCGGCGCACTTACTATCAGCGCCTTTACCGTTGCCGGCCAGGCCGGCCCCTTCGTGGTCGGCACCGGCTACGTGATTGCTGGTGTGGGCACCATCACCATTAACGCCAACGGCAGCTACAACTTTGCACCGGTTGCCAACTTCACTGGCCCAATCCCGCTCATCACCTACACCGTCAATGACGGCGCGGGCGGCACTGACAACTCCACGCTGACCCTAAGCATGAGTGCGGTCAATGATCCGCCGGTGGCGAATCCGGACACAGGCGCTGTTAACGAAGATGCCACCCTCACCAGAACCGCCTTAACAGGCGTAATCCAAGGTACTGGCACCGATACTGACCCAGACAACACCAGCACCTCACTCGTGGTGTCAGGTGCGGTTGCAGGCGCAGGCCCCGTCACTCAAGGTAGTGGCGTAGCCACCAGCCTTACCGGTACTTACGGTCACTTAACCTTAAATGCCGACGGCAGCTATACCTATATTGCCGACACCGCCAATGGCTTAGCCGCAGGCGCCACCGCTAATGACGTCTTCACCTACACGGTAAAAGACCCGGCTGGTCTAGTGTCTAACACCACCGCCTTAACCATCACCGTGACCGGCACCAATGACGCCCCAGTGGCGGTGGACGACACGGCCACCACCACAGAGGACAACCC
>JAZKEN010000067.1:6802-17570 GCA_040387035.1 Pseudomonadota bacterium
CAATGACGCCCCAGTGGCGGTGGAGGATGTGCCGTTATTTGAGCAGCTACTGCCTCACCCCATTAATTTTGGTGAGTACAACTACCCGGCCGAATATGCATTGCAAACGCATAGCTTGCCGGTTGGTATGCCAGAAGCTTTATTTGTTAGCTACAGTGTTCAAGAGTCGCAAAATCAACTGGCAAAAAATAGTGATTTTGGCGTGTTTAATGCGGATGTACCTAGCGTGAACGAGCTCTATAACTTTACCTTTGACTTAAAAGGCTTGCCGGTTGGCATGGACCCTAACTTGTTTGTCCAGCATGCAGTGCGTGGTATGCCGGTGACAACTGAGCCTAACTTATTTGTGCAAAATGCTGTGCGCCAATCACAAACAGAGTCTGCCGCGCGCAATATTGGTGTAAGCAGCTTTAACACTGCCACCAGTGGCGTGGTCAGCATGCTCAGCACATTTGAACTGGGTTCGCCACACGCTGCAATTGATTTATCGATTGATGGTGTGCAAGGTGAGTTTGTTAAACAACCTGATGCGGGTTCCACACCGGACAACACTAGCGATGCAAAAGCAGATGATTTAGCAGCAGCCAATCAGCGTGCTGAAATTGATCGTTTGATCGCTGACACGGTGGTGGCGGAGCAAGCACTAGATCGCTCCGTATTAAATGACCCTATGCAAAAGCCAGAGGCAAAGGCTAATAAAAAGTCTGCGGCCGCCAGTTTTAGCAACCAGTTAGCTGCGGCTAAAAAACTTAAACCAAGTGCATTTACACTTAAAGATTAATTATATAAAAGAACTTGTTCGGAGATTTGTGTGAAACAAAAAGCTATATTTAATTTAAAACCAAAACTTATGCTAGTTTTGGTAACGGCAACCCTTGCTGGTTGTACGGTAATACCGCAGAAAGCGACCAAAGAAGAAGTTGCTAATCGCGTTAAAGAAGACGTTTCTAAAATGTATGTGAATCAAGAACCGATTACTGCGCCGATTACCTTGGAAACCGCAGTAGCACGCACGCTTAAATACAACCTAGACTATCGCTTAAAACAAATGGAATCGGCGCTGGCGCTGGGTATAGCCGATTATTCCAAATACGATATGTGGCCAAAACTGTTAGCAAATGCTGGCTACAATGCCCGCAGCAATTATTCTGGCGGCACCAGCGTCGGTATTGAAGACGGCTTGGAGTCTTTAAGGCCATCTACCTCGCAAGAGCGTGGCTATGCGCAGGCAGGCGCCGAGTTTAGCTGGAATATGCTGGATTTTGGTGTTTCTTATTACCGTGCCAAACAGAATGCCGACCAGTTTTTAATTGCAGAAGAGCGCCGTCGTAAATTGGTGCAAAATATGATGCAAGACGTGCGTGCTGCCTATTGGCGCGCATTGGGTGCGCAGCGCTTAAACAATGATGCCAAGGATATTTTAGCGCGCGCCGATAAAGCCCTGGCTAAATCGCGCGAGGCGGAAACGCAAAAGATCATTTCGCCCGCCTTGGCGCTAAATTACCAGCGCGCTTTGCTGGATGCGACTTCTTTGCTCAATCAGCGCCGCCAGGATTTGGAGTTTGCAAAACGTGAGTTAGCTGCCTTGATGAGCGTGCCGCCAGGCCAGGACTTCACCTTGGCTGAAGCGACTGAGGTCAAATTGCCGCCAGCGCCTAGAAATTCGCTGGCATTGGAAGAAATGGCTTTATTGCAACGCCCGGAATTGCGTGAAGAGGACTTTAAAAAGCGCATCACTGCCGATGAAACGCGTAAACAGATTTTAAGTTTTATGCCGAATTTTAACTTTGCTGCAGGCTGGCAAGCCAATTCTAATGAGTATTTATATAATAAAAACTGGTCACAAGCCAGCTTTGGCGTGACCTGGAATTTACTTAAATTATTCTCCCTGCCTGCTTTGGAAAAACAACAAAAACAACAGGTTAAAGTGGATGAGGCGCGCCGCACCGCATTATCAATGGCGATTTTGACCCAGTTACGAGTCAGCGTAGAACGTTATAATTTAGCGTTGGAAGACTATAAATTGGCCGACACTGCAGCCAATGTTGACCGCCGCTTGGCGGATTACACCAAGGCATCGGTTAGCGCCAGGCTGGATAGCGAACTGGAAGCGATTCGTACGCAGGCGAGGGCAGTACTGGGTGCATACCAAAAAGCCAATAGCTATGCCAATGCGCAAATCGCGTTCGGGCGTTTGTACAATACGCTGGGCTTTGACCCCTTGGAAGATAACTATGATGGTAATTCGATTGGCGAATTAACCGGCAAAGTGAAGCAGCATTTTGAGGAAACTGAAAAAGAAGAACTCAAAATGAAATCCAACCTGTTTGGTAATCTAACCAAGGTATCGGTGAATATTGAAGGCGTACCGGATAAAGCCGTGCATGCGGCCATGCAGCAGCAACTTATTGCCTTGCTTGCACGTAATCAAATCGTGCATGACGCTGCTGGTTTGCCATTAACGTTTAGCCTTAAACGTGATACCAATTTGGCCATTGAAAAAATGAGCTGGGCTATTGAGCTAAGTGATAAGCAAGGCAGGGTGAGGCAATCTGCTAACTATGTGACCAAAATGCCAGAAAAATCGCGTGATTCGGTGCTGCAAGCAACCTTGATCGCAGCGGCTACATCACAGCTAAGCACGATGAAAACCTGGTTAGTGCAGGCTGATGCTCCAGCATTACAAGTTTCTAAATCTTTAAAATTGAAAAGTCTTTAGATCATGACACTACGCAAATTAAGCGGCATTTTGATATTGGCGGCAATTTCATTTTCAGCCAGTGCGGAAAACTCTGTTAACAATGTGAAGACATTAGCCATTCAAAAATTGGCGGATAAGCCAGCGCTGGAAGCGGGTAAACCGGTTGCAAAAAAACCCTTGCAGCCGGCTACGACGCTGGTGGAAGCAACGCCTATCCGTGTCTTGTTGATACCTGAGAAGGAAACCACTATTTCCAGCACCATTGCCGCGCGATTGGTCAGTTTTAACGGCACATTGGGGCAGCGCTTTAAAGCGGGCGATTTGCTGGTGGCTTTTGATTGTGAAGAAGCGCTGGCAAGAGTGGAGATGTCGCAAGCGGAATTGTCGGGAGCCATTGACCAACATGAAGCCAAAGTGAAGATGCAGGGTTTGGATCAGGCCAGTGATGTAGAAGTGGCCTTGGCGGCCAGCGCATCCAACAAAGCCAAAGCGCAACTTAACTTGAATAAGGCGCAAGTTGCCCAATGCAGGATTTATGCGCCCTGGGCTGGTCGTGTTGCCAAAGCCAATGTTAAAAACCATATGTCAGTGACGCCTGGCCAGCCTTTAATGGAGCTGGTCAAAGATGGCCCGCTCAAATTAAAACTTAATCTACCTTCAAAATTGTTGGCACAAGTCAAAACGGGCAGTAAATTTAATATATTAATCGATGAAACTGGCTTGCGTTACCCTGCTTCAGTGTCGGCAGTGAATAGCCGTGTCGATCCGGTGAGCCAGACCGTTGAGCTTGAAGCCAAGTTGTTAAAAAGCCATAGCGAATTGTTAGCAGGCATGAGTGGTGTAGCGGATTTTAGCGCTAATGCACAAGTAAGCAATTAGTTCTTCATTATGAAACATCAGCAGCTATTTATTCACCTCAATAAACGCGCAATGGAAGCCGCCAAAGTGGCGGATTTGCAATTTATTATGGTGAATGAAACCACGCAGTTGGTGCATTATCGGCAGGCGGCTTTCTTCAATGTTTCTGCGCTGGATAAGCAATATAAAATAGTTGCAGCCTCGGGTTTGGTGAGTGTAAGTGAAGACTCACCTTATGCGGTATGGCTTAACCAGTTTGCAAAAACCTTTCCGCAAAAGGGTGGTAGCGTTATCAAGCATTTTAGCGACGCACCTGCAAAATACAAAGACGGCTGGGAAGAGTGGTTGCCAGATGCCTTATTGCTGATTCCGTTATATTCCGCACAAGACGGTTTGCTGGGCTTAGCCATGTATGCGCGTGAGCAGGATTGGGCTGAGGAAGAAGTAGCACAGCTAAACGAGCTGCATTTTAACTATGCCTATTGTTTGGCGGCTTTATTAAAGGCAAAAAAAACCGTCTTTAAATCAATAGTTGCGTTTTTAAGCGGTAAAAAATTACGTATTATTTCTTTATTATTGTTGGTGTGCCTGTTTATCCCGGTGCGACTGTCAGCACTTGGCCCGGCAGAAGTGATTGCGCTCAATGGCTTTTCAGTGGCGTCGCCGCAAGATGGTGTAGTCGGTACCTTCAAAGTGAAGCCCAATGCCATCGTTAAAACCGGCGATGTGCTGTTTACCTTGGACGACACTACGGTTTCCAACCGTTATACCGTTGCAGAAAAGGCTTTGGCCATTGCGAAAGCGGATGCGCTGGTTGCCGAGCAGCGCGCTTTTGATGATGATAAAAGTAAAGGCGAGTTAGCCAGCGCAATGGGCCGAGTACGCGAAAAAGAGGCAGAGCTAGCCGCAATAGAAGAGGTGAGGTCGCGCGTAGAAGTAAAAGCGGAACGCGATGGCATTGCCGTCTTTGCGGATGAGAACGACTGGATCGGTAAGCCGGTGCAAACGGGTGAGCGCGTATTGTTTATTGCTAACCCTAAAGATGCAGGCTTGCTGATGTGGCTACCCGTCAGTGATGCCATTAACCTGGAATTAGGCGCGCCCATGCGCCTATTTTTGAATACGCAGCCACTGCAGCCGATTTCTGCCCAACTGATTGAAACCAGTTACCAGGCCAGTTTAAGCCCGCAAAATGTGATGGCTTATCGCGTTAAAGGTGCTTTTATAAACACCAGCAACCAGCCTAGAATCGGCTTGCATGGCACAGCGCGCATCTCAGGCAAGTGGACGACGCTAGGTTATTATGTGTTCCGCAGGCCAATCTCTGCGCTGAGGGCATGGACAGGCTTGTAGTTTGGTTAGCTAATAAACCATGAGTACTCTATTACATGAAGGTGTATTCGGCGACAGCTCAAATATAGCGATAGTCAAAAAGCGCCCGAAAATACAAACGCTGCCAAAGATTCGTGAAGAATTGAAGCTGCTGGCTGCCGCCACCAATCATGACGGCTCCCCCGCATGGATGATACAAGACCCCATTAACAATCGCTTTTTCAGGATTGGCTGGTTGGATTTTGAGATTCTGTCGCGCTGGCATTACCCGTCCATCCAGCAAATCATTGCCTCAGTTCACAAGGAAACCACACTCAACATCGATATGGCTGATATTAAAAGCTTGATTAGCTTTTTAGACCAGCACAGCTTGCTTCAGGCCGACGATAGTGAAAAAGTCAATCGCCTGAGCCTGCGCGCCAATGCAGAAAAAAGCAGCATTCTCACCTGGCTGTTACACCATTATTTGTTTTTTCGCCTGCCACTGGTGCGCCCGCAAGAGATGCTGGCAAAAATGTTGAACCACTTAAGCTGGATATATACCCGCACTTTTGCTTTTTTGATTGCGATGACCACGGTACTGGGGCTATTTTTAGTGATGCGCCAGTGGGAGGTATTCTCTAGCACCTTTGTCGATCAGCTCAGTTGGCAGGGCGTGTTCGGTTTTACCATTGCCCTTATTTTTGCAAAAACATTGCATGAAATGGGTCATGCGCTAACCGCCACGCGCTTTGGTGTGCGGGTGGCGCATATGGGTGTGGCGTTTCTGGTGATGTTCCCTATGTTGTATACCGATACCTCAGAAAGCTGGAAATTAAGTAATCACAGGCAACGTCTGGCGATTGCCAGTGCAGGCATATTGACAGAGCTGGCACTGGCAGGACTGGCAACCCTGGCCTGGAGTTTAAGTCCCGAAGGTGCGCTTAAGAGTGCGCTATTCTATTTGGCTACCACCAGCTGGATTTTGACATTGGCTATCAACGTAAGCCCGTTTATGCGCTTTGACGGCTATTTTATTTTGACCGATTTGCTGGACATGCCTAACTTGCATGAGCGCTCTGGCGCGCTTGCCAAAACCTGGATGAGGCAAAAATTGCTGGGCTTTGATGAGCCGTATGCTGAGCATTTACCCAAAAAAACCAATAGAATGATGATTGCCTTTGCCATTACCACTTGGCTGTATCGTTTTCTGTTATACCTGGGTATTGCCGCCTTGGTGTATTTTTATTTTTTTAAAATACTGGGCATTTTTTTGATGGTGGTGGAAGTAGTCTGGTTTATTTGGAGACCTTTCTGGACTGAGTTAAAAGTATGGAAAGCAAGGGGTGCTGAAATTAAAACGAATCGAAAGTTGCTGCTAGGTGCCTTGTTATTGGGCGGTCTGATGTTGGGTTTTATCCCTTTTCAAACGGCAGTAAAGGGTAGCGCGTGGGTACATTCTGCGCGGCAACAGGTTATTTATGCGCCACTGCCAGGTCGGCTTGTTTCATTAGCCGATGCCGGATCTGTGGCTGAAAGCCAGGCTTTGTTTGTATTAGAATCGCCCGATTTAAGCATTTCTGCCGATAAGGCAAACATTCAGGCCAATACGCGCAAGCAAGAGTTGATTGGTTTAATCGGGCTAGAAGATGGTGAAGAAAACCGCGCGCAGCTACAGCTGCAGCAAGAGCAATTTTTAGCTGAAAAAAATATGTATAACGATGATATCTCGCGCTTAAATATTAGCGCGCCATTTGCGGGTAAATTGTTGGATGTCGATCCGCTATTGGCCGTTGGTGTCTGGGTGCAACCTAACCAGCCCCTAGCGGTTGTGGTTGATGCTGACAACTGGCTGGCAGACGTATTAATTAACGAAGAGGACGTCAAGCGCATAGCTGTGGGTAATAAGGTCACGCTGCATCAGGCTACAAGTTTAGAAGTACAGCACGGCAAAGTCATTGAAATTGACACCACGAAAGCCAACGTTTTACCACACCCCATTATGGATGCTAAATCAGGTGGCAGCGTGGTAACCCTGGAAGCACAAAAACAAGGAACGCAACAGTATGCACCGCGTGATACCTTGTATCGGGTGCGCGTTGCGCTGGATGCGCCACCAACGCAGCTGCAAATGGAAACGCGTGATGCGGTTATTGAAGGTGAACACAGCGCCTGGTTACCCTCTGTGTTTAAACGCGTCGCGGCCATCGTCGTGCGCGAAAGTGGTTTTTAACGCTTGATACCTGTCCTTTATTCTTACCGCCGTTGCCCATATGCCATGCGCGCGCGTATGGCGCTGAGGTATGCAGGTATTGCGCTTGAAATCCGTGAAATCGAATTAAGAAACAAGCCGCTTGAGATGCTGAAAGTGTCGCCCAAAGCGACCGTGCCGGTGCTGGTGTTAAATGATGGTGCTGTGATTGATCAGAGTTTAGATATTATGTATTGGGCTTTGCGGCAGCATGATGCAGATGGCTGGCTTAAGGCTGATAGTGAGCTGACACAGCAACTGATTGCCGAAAATGACGGTAGTTTTAAGCAGGCGCTAGATAAATACAAATACGCAATCCGTTTCCCTGAGCAATCGGCAGAGGCATATAGAGCGCAAGGTGAGGTGTTTTTACTCAAGCTGGAACATTTACTAAGCCAGTCGCGGTTTTTATCAGGCGACCAAATCAGTTTGGCGGATATCGCCATATTTCCCTTTATTCGCCAGTTTTCAGGTGTGGACGCGAAATGGTTTGAGGCTGCGCCATATCCTAAATTGAAAACCTGGTTGAATGCTTTGATTGAATCCGAATTATTCAGCAGCATTATGCAAAAACAGCCAGCTTACATGACATAAGCCGGCTGTTTTAAACTGCGTTAAAATTATTCTGCAGTGGCTAACGAAGGTTCCGGTGAACGTTTATCTTGAGAAAACACCAGTTTCACCTGGTCTTTGTCATCAATATCCACATGCACCACGCCACCGTTGGCCAATTTTCCAAATAACAGTTCATCAGCCAATGCTTTCCGAATCGTATCTTGAATCAGCCTCGCCATCGGGCGTGCGCCCATTTGCGGGTCGAAACCTTTTTTACCCAGGTAGGTTTTTAGCGCATCACTAAAGGTTACATCCACTTTTTTCTCATGCAATTGATCTTCTAGTTGCATCAGGAATTTGTCCACCACGCGGATAATAATATCGTGTGTCAAGCTACCAAATGAAACCGTTGCATCCAGGCGATTGCGGAATTCCGGTGAGAATAAGCGTTTGATATCCGCCGCTTCATCGCCGGCTTCTTTGGAGTTGGTGAAGCCAATGCTGGATTTCGATAGATTCTCAGCACCTGCATTGGTGGTCATGATAATCGTCACATTTCTAAAGTCCGCTTTGCGGCCATTATTGTCCGTTAACGTGCCGTGATCCATCACTTGCAGCAAAATATTGAAAATATCCGGATGTGCTTTTTCAATCTCATCCAGCAACAATACTGAGTATGGTTGCTTGGTGATTGCTTCGGTCATCAAGCCGCCTTGTTCAAAGCCCACATAGCCGGGAGGCGCACCAATCAAGCGGCTTACCGCATGCCGTTCCATGTATTCACTCATATCAAAGCGAATCAATTCCACACCCATGATATAAGCCAATTGTTTGGCGACTTCGGTTTTACCCACGCCGGTAGGGCCGCTGAATAAGAAGCTACCAATCGGTTTGTTGTTAGCACCCAAGCCGCTACGCGCCATTTTAACAGCGGATGTCAGCGCCTCAATGGCTTTATCCTGGCCAAATACCACCGCTTTTAGGTCGCGCTCTAATGTTTTAAGCGCATTGCGATCGTCGCTGGAGATATTTTTGGGCGGAATGCGTGCAATCTTGGCCACGATATCTTCAATCTCTTTATTGCCGATGACTTTTTTCTGTTTGTTTTTAGGCAAGATACGTTGCGCCGCGCCTGCTTCATCAATCACGTCAATCGCTTTATCGGGCAGGTGACGGTCATTGATGTACTTAGCAGCAAGCTCCGCCGCAGTAGTTAGCGCGCTGGCGCTGTATTTCACACTGTGATGTTCTTCAAAGCGTGACTTCAAGCCTTTTAAAATCTCAATGGTCTCAGCAATGCTAGGCTCCACCACATCTACTTTTTGGAAGCGGCGTGATAACGCATGATCCTTCTCAAAAATACCGCGGTATTCCTGGTAAGTGGTCGCACCTATGCATTTAAGCGTACCGTTTGAAAGAGCAGGTTTCAGTAGATTGGAGGCGTCCAGTGTGCCGCCGCTGGCTGCGCCAGCGCCGATTAAGGTATGAATCTCATCAATAAATAAAATCGCCTCTGGTTTTTCGGCAAGCTGTTTCATCACCGCTTTTAAGCGCTGCTCAAAATCACCGCGGTATTTGGTACCAGCCAAAAGTGCACCCATATCCAATGAATAAACGGTTGCATTAGCCAATACTTCAGGGATTTCTTTATCGACAATGCGCCTTGCCAAGCCTTCTGCGATGGCTGTTTTGCCCACGCCAGCTTCGCCAACCAATAGCGGATTGTTTTTGCGGCGGCGGCATAGTGTTTGAATCACGCGCTCAATTTCCGGGCCACGGCCAATCAAGGGGTCAATTTTGCCTGCCAGCACTTGCAGGTTTAAATTAAGCGTAAAGTTTTCCAGCGCGCCGTTGGGTGCCGATTCAGCTTCAGTTTCAGTCTCACTGCCTTCAGGTTTTGCATCACCTTCTGGTATTTTAGCCACGCCATGCGAAATAAAATTCACCACATCCAGGCGTGTAATGCCTTGTTGATGTAGGAAAAATACCGCGTGTGAGTCTTTTTCGCCAAAAATGGCCACCAGCACATTGGCACCAGTCACTTCTTTCTTGCCGCTAGATTGCACATGCAACATAGCGCGTTGAATCACACGCTGAAAGCCTAGTGTGGGTTGTGTATCAACTTCTTCCGTACCGTTAACGGTGGGTGTATGTTCTTCAATATACTGGTTGAGTTCAGTGCGTAACACGTCAAATTTTGCGCCACATGCACGCAGCACTTCAGCCGCAGTCGGGTTGTCAATCATCGCCAATAGCAAATGTTCAACCGTGATCAGCTCATGGCGCTTTTGTCGCGCATCCATAAATGCCATATGTAGGCTTACTTCAAGTTCTTGCGCTATCATTTATTTTACCTTAACTTTCATAGACTTAGGCTAACACTTTTAGGCCGGCTCTGTCACACATTGTAGCGGGTGTTGCGATTCTTTTGCATGCGTTAATACCTGCTTCATCTTGGTTTCCGCGATGTCCTGCGGGTAAACTCCACATACGCCCATTCCCTCTGTATGTACTTTGAGCATAATTTGCGTCGCTTGTTCACGACTTTTGTTAAAAAAACGTTCAATGGTCTCAACAACAAATTCCATTGGTGTGTAGTCGTCGTTTAACAACAACACTTTATACATCGCGGGTAATTTGGGTTTAACCGCGCTGGGTTTAATTGCAAGGTCTTGATTAGGGTTTGTATTAGCCATGTGCTGCTTTGTTAAATACTTAATTGTATTTTGAGCCGACTGCGAAAAATTTCAAGCCTAATTTGAGTAGGGCTATTGAATTAAGTGTGATGGGCGCCGCGATAAATCCAACTTTTGTCGTCACACGGAGTTGATTGTAAAAAATAATTCTTTACATATCAACCATATGCAGCGCCATTACTTCTTAATCCGGCGTTGACTGGCTTGGCAAGCAGAATTTAGAGTTACTTTGATTTAAGGAAAAATTTTGACGCTTTTGACGATTCTATCTTGCGTTTGCATGATTTCAATCGTGTGATTGTTGATCCTGAAGCTGGTGCTGGGTTCAGGGATGTCTTCAAAGTGCTCTAGGATCAGGCCGTTGAGTGTGCGCGGGCCATCAAGTGGAAAGTTAAG
>JAZKEN010000067.1:17670-23023 GCA_040387035.1 Pseudomonadota bacterium
AGTGCTCTAGGATCAGGCCGTTGAGTGTGCGCGGGCCATCAAGTGGAAAGTTAAGATTTAACTTTTTATTCAAATCACGCAGTGCGCTGCTACCGTCTACTAGCCAGCTACCATCGGTTTCCTTGCGGTAACTGCCAACTCGGCTGGGGGATTGCGTCGTAAAGTCACCGATCACTTCTTCTAAAATGTCTTCTAGCGTGACTAAGCCTTTGAATTCGCCATATTCATCTACCACTAGCGCGATGCGCTCCTGGTTTTCCTGAAACTGCTGAATCTGTGTGTAGAGTGGTGTGCCAGAAGGCACAAAATAGGGTTCACTGATGATATCGCGCAAGGTTTCCTTGCTGATTTCTGCATCTTGCTGGTAGCTACGCAGTTGGTTGATGACTTTGCGTATATGGATGATGCCGATGATTTCTTCATTGTCGCCTTCACGCGCAGGGAGACGGGTGTGATGGCTATTGGATATACGCTGCAAGATATCGTCAATTGGCGCATCAAAATCAATCACTTCCACTTGCGTATGCGCCGTCATCACGTCATCAACCGTGATTTTTTCCAGGTCAAACAAGTTAAGTAGAATGGTGCGGTGCTTTTTCGGCATAAAATGCCCGGCATCGGTCACAATGCTGCGTAGCTCATCCATGGTCAGCGATTGCGTACTCTCGCTAAAGTTGATATTGACCCGCAATAACTTGAGCAAACCCTCTACAAACAGGTTCACAAACCAAACCGCGGGGTAGAGTAGCTTTAATAGCGGATACAGAACATAACTGCATAAAATGCCTAACTTTTCCGGGTAGGCCGCTGCAATCACTTTGGGTGAAATTTCACTAAACACTAAAATGGCAAAAGTAACGGCTAGCGTGCCTATCATCAGTACCCATTCGCCTTCACCAAATAATTCAACAGTAATGATTGTGACAAGTGTTGCCGATGCGGCGTTGGCAAAGTTGTTACAGAGCAGGATGACGCCAAGCAATTTATCCGTTTTAGCCAACAGGCTGCTGGCCAAACGTGCGCCGCGATTGCCTTCTTTGACCAGGTGCCGTAACCGGTAACGGTTAAGCGACATCAGGCTGGTTTCAGCCACAGAGAAAAAGCCGGAAATTAGTAGAAGCAGGGCTAAGATGCCAAGCTGAAAGGGAATCGGGATATTATCCAAGGAGTGTTGAAACTAAAATAAACAAGTACGCAGTGTACCTGTTTATTTATTTAAAAATCAAGTAGTTAAGTTATTGATTTGTGTTTTTTCAATTAAGAAAGCGCTTCAGCTGCATTGTCTGCATCTTTTTTGTCAGACTCTTTCTTTTCTACATCGCCGATTAAATTAGCGCGGTTCACACCTAACCACATGGCGATTGGACAAGCCACCAATACGGAAGAGTAGATACCAAACAAAATACCAATGGTCAGCGCCAAGGCAAAGTTATGCAGCACTTCGCCGCCGAATAGCAGCATAGAGCCCACCATGGTTTGTGTCATCAAGTGCGTAATCACTGTGCGCGACATGGTACGTGTAATGGCGTTATCAATCACTTGCACCACAGAAGCTTTACGCATTTTGCGGAAGTTTTCGCGCACACGGTCAAATACCACTACCGATTCATTCACCGAATAACCCAATACGGCCAAGATAGCGGCCAGTACGGTTAGGTTGAATTCCCATTGGAAGAAGGCAAAGAAGCCTAGAATAATGACCACGTCATGCATATTGGCGATAATCGCCGCTACCGCAAAACGCCATTCAAAGCGGATCGCCAGGTAAGCCATAATGCCGGCACAAACCAGCAGCAATGCCAGGCCGCCGCTTTCATAAAGCTCATCACCCACTTGCGAACCCACTGATTCGACGCGGCGTACTTCAGCGCTAGCATCGGCTTGTTTCAGGGCTTTAGTGACCGTTTCAGATAGCTGCGCAATCGACATGTCTTTTTTAAGTGGCAGGCGAATCAGTACATCATGGCTGGTGCCGAAATTTTGCACAGTGGCATCTTTCAAGTCAATTGAATCCACCGCTTGACGGATGCTGTCAATATTAGCGCTTTGCGGGTAATTTACTTCCATTACAGTGCCGCCGGTAAAATCAACACCGTAATTCAGCCCTTTTGTGGCAAGGAAAAATACCGCCAATATAAAGGTAATGAGCGAGATGGCCGTGGTTAAACGGCCGTAGCTCATAAACGGGATATCTTTTTTAATTCTGAATAATTCCATAATCCTACTCTATCTAAAAAAAGCAGCTATTAAGCTTTGTAAATCTGGCCGATTGAAAGATTGGTGATTTTGCGGCGATAGCCGTAAATCAGGTTCACAATCGCGCGTGAGACTAAAACGGCACTGAACATTGAAGTCAGGATGCCTAAAACGTGCACCACGGCAAAGCCTTTGATCGGGCCAGTACCAAACATAAATAGCGCTAAACCAGCAATTAATGTCGTCACGTTAGAGTCTAAAATGGTATCAAAGGCCCTGTCATATCCCGCATGGATGCTGGCTTGCGGCGTATTGCCGTTACGCAGTTCTTCACGGATACGTTCATTGATCAGCACGTTGGCGTCAATCGCCATACCCAGTGCCAATGCAATCGCCGCTAAACCTGGCAAGGTCAATGTGGCTTGCAGCATGGAAAGAATCGCGACTAATAACAATAGGTTAATACCCAGTGCCAGCACAGATACGCCGCCGAATACCATGTAGTAAATCATCATCATCACGGCAATCGCGGCAAAACCCCAAAGCGTCGAGTGCACGCCGCGCTTGATGTTTTCTTCACCCATGCTTGGGCCTACGGTACGTTCTTCAATGATTTCCATTGGCGCTGCCAATGCACCGGCACGCAATAGCAGGGCGATATCAGTGGCTTCCTGCGTATTATCCATACCAGAAATCTGCACGCGACCGCCGCCAATCTCTTCGTTAATCACCGGTGCGGTGATCACTTCGGTATTGCCTTTTTCAATCAGCAAAATCGCCATGCGTTTGCCTACGTTGTCACGCGTCACGTTTTTAAAGATGCCAGCACCGCGGCCATCCAGTGTCACGTTAACGATTGAGCCGCCGGTTTGATTGTTGACACCAGGGCCGGCATCGGTGATGCGGTCACCCGTCAATACCACGTTTTTCTTCACCAAAATCGGGTTGCCATCGCGGTCTCTATACATTTCATCGCCAAATGGCACCTGGCCTTTGGCGGCGGCTTCCAGCGTGGCCAAATCTTTTTTGTCTTCATCCACCATGCGGATTTCCAGCGTAGCGGTACGGCCTAAAATCTCTTTGGCTTTGGCGGTATCCTGCACACCTGGCAATTGCACCACGATGCGGTCAAAACCCTGTTGCTGAACGATTGGCTCGGCTACGCCCAATTCATTGATACGGTTATGCAGGGTTTGCAGGTTTTGCTTGAGTGCGAATTCCTGGATTTTCTTTTTCGCGGCTTCACCGATGCTGGCGGTTAAAACAAATTCCTTGCCGTCGGTTGAATCGTTAAAGGTCAGGTCGGGGTAGTCTTTGCTGAGCACTTTGCGCGCCAATTCCAGTTCTTTGGTATCGCTAAAGCGCACTTGCACGTTTTGGCCTTCGCGCGTGATACCAAAGTAATTTACTTTTTCGCGGCGCAATGCCGTACGGAAATCGCCCACATTGCTTTCGGCAGACTTATCTAATGCCGCTTTCATATCTACCTGCAGCAAAAAGTGCACGCCGCCACGTAGATCCAAACCCAGGTACATCGGCTTGGCGCCAATGCCCAATAGCCAGTTTGGCGTTTGGGAAAGTAGGTTCAGTGCAACGGTGTAATCTTTGCCTAAGTTGGCAATCAGTTTATCTTTGGCCTTGATTTGCGCTTCCGGGTCAGCAAAGCGCACCTTTACGCCACTGGCATCCAGGTAAATACCATTAAACGGGATGTTGGCCAGTTTAAGCGTTGCTTCTACTTTATTTAATAAAGCCGCATCTGCCTTGAGTGATGTCTTGGCTGGGCTGACTTGCACTGCAGGCGATTCACCAAAAAAGTTGGGAATGGTATACAGCAGCCCGATTAGAATAACAACGGCAATCAGAATGTATTTCCAGGTAGGGTAGCGGTTCATAAATGCGGCTCAAAAATACTAAATTTGCAGATTGGATTTAGTAGTAAGTTATTGGTTTAAATGTTTTGTAAAAATTAAATCGCTTTAATCGTGCCAGGCGGTAGCAAAGTTTGTACGGCGTGTTTTTGTACATTGATTGTGGTGTTGGCAGCGATTTCGATGCTGACAAAGTTATCACCTACTTTAGTGATTTTGCCAACAACGCCACCGGTTGTAGCCACTTCATCACCTGCTTTAAGCGCGTCTATCATGGCTTTTTGCTGTTTAGCCTGCTTCATTTGCGGACGAATCAACATAAAGTAAAACAAGGCAAAAATAATCAAAATCGGCAAAAAGCTCAATAAATCGCCACCTGGAGCGGCTGGAGCGGCGTAGGCATTACTGATCAATAGGTTGTTTAACATTGCAAAATAACTTTCAAATAATTTTTAACTGTGCGATTTTAGCACAGACTGTTCAGCTTGAGAGGCGTGCGCGTTTAGCTACAAATTCTGATTTAAATTGTTCAAAACTGCCACTTTCAATCGCGCTGCGCATCCCTTGCATCAACACTTGGTAGTAATGCAGATTATGTATTGTATTGAGGCGGGCACCCAAGATTTCACCCACTTTATGCAGGTGATGCAAATAAGCGCGGGTAAAATTGCGGCAGGTATAGCAATCGCAATCGGCATCCAGCGGCTGCGTGTCTTGTTTATAGAACGCATTTTTAATCTTGATATCGCCATATTGCGTAAACAACCAGCCATTGCGCGCATTACGGGTTGGCATCACACAGTCAAACATATCAATGCCATTAGATACCGCAGCGACCAGGTCTTCCGGCGTACCCACGCCCATCAGATAGCGCGGTTTGTTTTGCGGCATTTTAGGGGCGGTGTGCGCCAGAATGCGCAGCATATCTTCTTTGGGTTCGCCTACCGAAAGACCGCCGATCGCAAAGCCGTCGAAATCAATATCCACCAAGCCATTAAGCGATACGTCTCTTAAATCTTCAAACATACCGCCCTGAATAATACCAAATAGCGCATTTGCGTGAGGGCTCGCACCTGCGGTGTTGGCCGCGTCTTCAACAGCTGGTCGTACTTTGTGTACTGCCTGCGCTGTTTCATCCTTGCCGCCTTGCATGCGCATCGCTTGGTCAATCGTGATTCCCTGTAATTGATCAAAAGCAACTTTACTGCGTTTAGCCCAGCGCAGACTCAGCTGCATGGAATCATTGGCTTCTTTATGCGTAGCCGGGTAGGGTGTACATTCGTCAA
>JAZKEN010000068.1:0-29855 GCA_040387035.1 Pseudomonadota bacterium
TTAGGCTGCTGCCAGAGTGGTATACAGAGCACAGCGTAATCTCACTGTACTTTGCGGCAAAAAAGCTTATGCCGGCCAAAACCAGGGTGTTTGTTGATTTTATTGTGGAAAAATTTAGAACTGAACGCTTATCAGATAAGTGGTCTGCGATTTAATTAAATAACAAGTCATCACAAATTAAAGCGCTTCTTAAATCATAAACTGCAAATTAAATTGGTCGTTGCAGAAATTCCAAAATGGCTTGTTCTTCCGCTGTAAGCCCAATATTGATGGTGCTTGCGGGATTTAGTAATTTAGCGGATTTTTTGCCAATCAGTTTGGGTAATAGGGCGGTTAAAGACCCATTCAGATAAGCATTGATCACAGCAGGATGTACATAGCATTTGCGGCAAATGGTGGGGGTGTTGCCCAATTTTTTAGCGACTGTTTTAATTGCATCCGACACATTTTGTTTGGCCTGGGTTTCGCTTGTAAAGCCTTCAAACTGGATAAGCTGTATCGCCGCCTCTATCGTTCCGTACCAGGTCCTGAAATCTTTGGCGGTGAAATTCTCCCCTGTGACTGTGCGTATGTAGTCATTCACTTCAGATGAGCTGATGGCGTGCGGTTTTCCTTGCTCATCCATATATTGGAATAATTCCTGGCCAGGCAAATCGCGAATTTTTTTAACCAGCGCAGCCATTTTTCTATCAGAAACTGCAATGTTATGCGCTACGCCGCTTTTGCCCTTGAATTGAAAACGCAATTCTGATCCATCAACCTGGATATGTTTATTTTTGAGGGTTGTTAAGCCGTAAGATTTATTCTGTTTGGCGTATTCATCGTTGCCGATTCGAATCATGGTCAACTGTAGTAGGTAAATGATGGTGGCCAGGATTTTTTCCTGCGGTAATCCAGGCAAAGCCAGCGCTTGATTCACGGCCTGGCGAATGGTCGGTAAGGCTTTGCCAAAGCTAATCATATGCTCATATTTGGCTTCATCCCTGTTTTCGCGCCACAGCTTGTGATAGCGGTACTGTTTGCGTAGTTTTGCGTCACGGCCGGTGGCCTGGATGTGCCCGTTTTTTTGGGCACAAATCCACACATTGGTCCAGGCCGGTGGAATGGCGAGAGCGCGTATTCTTTTTATCTCCAATTCATCCTTGATGCGGTTACCGCTAATATCAATAAAGTGGAATTTGTCTTTAAAGCGTTTACGGGTTATGCCGGCTTTATTGTCAGTGACGAATCTTAATCCATCTATATCAAGCACAAGTGCTCCTAATCGTTGTTCAAAACAAGCATAGTTAAGCTATTAAATATAATGACCTAAAAAAAGCCCATCTCTGGTTGGAGACGAGCTTTTGTTCAAGCCACAATACTAGTGGCGATTGATATCTTTTTGCATTTTTTCCCAATCAGATATCTGTTTTTCAGCTTCAGCCTGGCTACATCCGTAGGCTTCCTGGATTTTGCCAGCCAATTCATCGCGTTTACCGTCCATAACATCTAACTGGTCATCTGTTAACTTACCCCACTGTTGCTTAACTTTACCTTTTAGCTGTTTCCAGTTTCCTTCAAATTGGTTTCTGTTCATGATGGTTCCTCGTTAAAAAATGCATGAACTTTATTTAATCCCGAAGGCTTAAACCCATAAATAAGCCGTATTCCTAATTTTTTGTCAGAGAATTCTGATGGGCCAATACTATTGATTCGCTTTATAAGAAGATTCAAAAGAATTATTTAGATCAATGATTAGAAAATAGCCAATAAAGCGATTTTTCAAGGCATTGAATAAACATTTTGTGTGCAAAATCATTTTAATTTGCAGCAAAAATCGTTTTTTTATGACTTATGTGAGTCAGCGTACATTTTAAAGTTTGAATAGGTCTGAAAATATCCTCGTAGGTTAATTAAATAATTTAATTTAATTTATATTGAAAGGATCTATATGTATTTAAAAAAATTAGCATTGTGCACGACGTTTAGTTTGTTATCTGCCACAGCTGGTATTGCATCGGCTGGAACAGTGAATTATCAATACGGTGAGTTATTATCCGGTAGTTTTACGCCTGACTCGGTTTTTGCCAATTTATCAGTATCCACTACTGATAATCTGACATATGACTTTGTTTTGCAAACCAATGACCTGGATACTATTTTTACTCAAAATGCCTTTATTGGTAGCGTTGCCGTTGATACCAGTTTTGATAAAGGTGAAGCATTACCAAGCGTAGGTTTAGTTGGCTCTGGTAACGGCGTTGCTGAAATTGGAACTAGTAATGGCGGCGGTCCTACAGGCGTATACGATTTCAGGTACGTCTTTGGTAAAGGTCAAGATAGACTGGTGGCTAATGAAACTGTTAGCTGGACATCAACTTTCGCTAACGAGCATCTATTTGATGTAGGTTTGTTTGCATTACATGTTCAAGGCTTAACTTCCGAGCAAGGTGGTAGTGCCTGGTATACACCAAGTGCAGTACCGGTACCTGCAGCATTGCCGTTAATGGCTTCTGCTCTGGGCTTGTTTGGCATTGCCCGCCGTAAACAAAAAAATCTAGCTTAAATCAACTAGTTAAACTAGCATTACATCAATTTAAAAGTTGATGTGAAAAAGCATCGCCTAGGCGATGCTTTTTTCTGCTTGTTAATTCAATGAATCTTTTCAATGTATTGATCTAGGTCTGATTTTCTAACATTATTGGGGTCGTACAATACTCTATCAATAATTCTTTCAGAGATTCCACACCTCGTCATTAGCTCGGCAGCGGACTGGTAACTGATATTAAATGCTATGTTGATGGCTGCTTTTACGATTATGGCAGCATCTTCATTATTTCTGATAACCATAAGTACACTCACAAATATTTAATTGGCTATTGTTGATGATTTTGCCGTTGTTAACTGTTAGCTGACACACATATAATTAATAATAATGTAAAGCTGGTGTTTAAATCTGGCTAAGCTCCGTGTTCAAACTGAATCATCAGTATTCCATGCCTACGAATTAAAGCCTGTACGCCTTTATTACTTCCAATCCGAAGTGCGCACTTTTGCAGATTTATCTAACACCCTATTAATCACATTTCGCGGCAACCCAGCTTTAACCATCATGTGCATGGCTTGTTCATGTCCGCTAAGCTTGTACATAATGATGCTTTTATTAACTAAATGGCTATACAACTCATTGGTTCTAGCTTGCATCACTGTTCTCCTTGGCTGAATAACTAAAAATAAAGGGCATTGCTTTGATTCTAGCTTTTTTGACAACGAGCAATTATTAATTGTTTCCGCAATATGCTCTGTACAGTAACGTACAGAACTTCAATCTTTTGCAGCTAAAGGAGGATTGCCACTGGGGTTACAAAAGCTAACTAGGCAGATAGCTTTCTGGAGTGCAGAGTCTTAATGCTAATTATCCGCAATCTGGCGTTGGTATTCTTTTCTTTTCATTTCCATATAAGCATCGCGCTCAACTTCATGTAATTGCTTGGCGTATTGTTCAGTGCTGGTAAACCATTTTTCCAGTCGTTTATCCAGCTGTTTGTTAGCAGGCTGGCTTAGTGCGGCCAGATAAGCGTCAATGGTTAAATAGTAGCGCATGGTATTGCGCTCTACCACGCCGCGCACGCCTTTTATGTAGTTGGGCTGGCCGCTGCTAGACGGTTCGCTGATGGTAAAACCCACTTTATCTTTGCCAATGGTCGCTAGGTAGCCTTTCATGGCGATACGGCCGCTTAAACCAAACGAATAGGCATAAGTAAAATGCAGAAAGGTTTGATTGTTATTAAGCGGAGTAGCTTCTATCCGTATGCGGTAATCGCTGGTGCCTAATGGGCCTTCTGCCGCATTAAGCTCTGTAGAAAAATAATTGTCAGATTTGCTGATCTCTTCATAATTAAACACGGTCTTGTAAGTGTCTGATAAATCCTGATCGTATTTTTTGCCTAGATTCAGGTGCATCACAGTGCCGGATTTGCTTGTGGCGGCGCGGCAATATTTAATATTAATATGCAGAATCAGTGCATCGCACCAGTGCTCAGGCTGATTCAGCGCGCTATTAACGGTTGCAAACGGATAATCCAGCACCGCGTAAATTTCGCCTTTTAGCTGCTCTGGCGATTCGCTAGAGTCTAGTGTGATGGGGCGGTTAAATTGATTGTCAGCCAAGCGTTTGCTTAGCAATTTATGCTGCTTAAGCAAAGCCGCAGCATAATTATTGGCATTTGTTTTTTCGGCGCTAGCCGCCCATGCATTAAAAGAGCCGCCAAAAAATAGCACCATCAAAATAGATACCCAATGAAATCTGAATGGGGCTTTTAATTTTAAATAGCTTGAGTTTTCTGGCTGTTTTACAAAGTGCATTTCATATCCGTTCAGCAAAGATCGTTGAATCAAAAACGATCAGTCAAAATAATGGTTCTACAAAAAGCGCGCCCACAGGCGAGCAGCGCGTTCTTTGATGCGAGAGGTAATTGGGCGTTTTTGCCATGTTTCTAAGGTTATGTGGCGTGATACGGCTAAATCTTCATAAAACATGCGCTGCATTTGATCACCAAAATCTTGGCCGAGCATGACAGCATTAATTTCCTGGTTATTTACAAAGCTGCGCCAATCTAAATTGGTGGAACCAATGGTTGACCATACACCATCTATCAATGCAGTTTTGGCATGCAAAATCGCCACTTTATGTTCATAAATCTGCACGCCAGCCCTTAATAGTTCATCGTAGTAAGAGCGCGATGCGTAAAACACCAAATCAGAATCAGTTTTTTCAGGCAGTAATAATTTGACCACAGCGCCACGGCGCACTGCGTCTTTTAACGCTTCCAGTAATTGCGGGTCTGGTACAAAATAGGCATTGGTTAAATATACTTGGGTTTCTGCGCTATTGATTGCTGAAAGCAGGGTGGCATAAACCTGACTGTAAGGTTCATCCGGCGAGCTACCAATGGCGCGTACCACTTCGTTGCCTTGGCTGGTCAATGCCGGCAGATAATCCTTTGCTGCCATTGGCTCACCTTTTTGCTGCTGCCAGGTGGCAATAAACAGTTTTTGAAACTCAGCCACCACAGGCCCTGCCAGTTTTAAATGCGTGTCACGCCAAGGTATGCCATCCAGTGTGGATTTAGCGGTATCGGGTTTTTCCGGCTTTGTCTGTGCCTTATTTTTGGAGCCGCTAAACGAACCCTTGGAATACACGCTGCTGATATTAATGCCGCCAACAAAGGCCGTTTTCCCGTCAACAATCAACAACTTGCGGTGATCGCGCTCATTGATGTTCCAATCTTTTCGTAAATTGGCCGGGTTGATCGGGTTAAATTCCAGCACATTGATGCCGCTTGCTTTTAAGGTGGCGAAAAATTCTGCCGGCGTGGTGATAGAGCCCACACTGTCATAAATCAGGTTAACTTGAACACCGCTACGTTGCTTCGCCATTAGGTGCGAGGCAAATTCATGGCCGATTTCATCGTCCTCAAAAATAAAAGTTTCCATATTGATATGGTCTTTTGCGTTATCAATCGCGCTCAGCATGGCCTTGTAAGTGCTTGGCCCATCAATAAGTAAATCCACTTTATTACCCACAACGAGAGGGCTGCCAGCCACTTCACTGATAAGGGCTAAATGCTTGTCAAAAATATTGGTTTCAACGCCATCTTTTTTAATTTTGGCCAGGATTTTTTTACTTTGCGCGGCGCTTAAAGGGCCGTGGGCGCTTTCAAGTGCCGGTGGGCGATTGGACTGCATGGCCATGTCTGGCACCATGATTGGGATAGAGGAGCAGGCTGATAATAGCAATAAGCCAAGCGCAGTAAAAAGCTTATTCAAATGCAGCGTATTCATCAAATTATTTGGCAGGTAGCTGATTTGCATATAAACCTAAAAAGTTAAATGTGAGATAACTCATAGTAATTCAAAATGCTACCTTTAAATACTTAAAGTTTAAGTACGCCAGCGTACAGAGCCATCCGTAATTCAAGCGCATGATACGCCTGTTGCGGTTACCAATCGCTGCGAGGAAAGCATTTATCAACCATAAATGAAAACCTGCTATGTGTTTGAAATTTTATGGAGATTACCAAATGAAACAATTTAAAATCCTGTCAGCATTATTGTTGGCACTTGCCTTTACCACCATGATCGGTTGCGCTTCAACAGCGACCAAATCAGGTACGGGTGAATACATCGATGACACCATCATCACTACAAAAGTAAAAGCGGCAATCTTAAACGAAGAAACATTAAAATCTGCCGAGATTAATGTTGAAACATTTAAAGGTGCAGTGCAGTTAAGCGGCTTTGTGAATTCTGAAGCGGATATTGCAAAAGCGGTACAAGTGACACGCGCTGTAAAAGGTGTAACGAGCGTTAAAAACGATATGCGCCTTAAAGCGAAATAGTCTAAGTAGGCTAATTCAAATTAGCCTCACTATAGATGCATTAAGTAAATAAAAAAGCGGACTTGAGCCGCTTTTTTATTTTGGTCATTCAAGGCTTGGTCGGCAATGCCGGCTTATTGGCCAAATTTTTCGAATAATACGTAAAAATTTATTAAAGTTGTTTATGTACGCTAGCGAACGGACAACTAACGCTAGAAAATCTAGTCTATACATTATGTGGTATTTGAACAGAACGTGGTTTTTAACCAACGAAAGGATTAGCAATGAAGTGGGAACAAATTGAAGCTAATTGGGATGCGTTTAAAAATATTATCAAATACGACTGGGACAAATTAAGTGATGATCACTTGGATATGGTTGCAGGTAGGCGAGATTATTTAGTTCGCAAAATTCAAGCAGTTTATGGCTTGAGCAAAGCGGATGTTGAAGCACAGCTTAGCGAATGGCAAGACAATCAAATCAATATTGATGGGCATTTTTATCAGTCAAAACCATTTTCGTCAGACCATACAATCAGGTAGCTGCCATGAAAATTCTAAATAACAAAAAAACGCATTTTATGCAGGCCAATACAGTGGGTAGTTACACCGTTAAATTTGGTACGGTTAGTGAGGTTCGCGCTTTAATTGACACTATTTTAGATGGCAAGCAAGAAAAACAACCGAATGGTCATTCGCATAAGATTGAAACTGATACAGAACAAAAACCAAATCATTAAAACAACACAGAATGCGCAAACATGAAATTAAAACTACATTTCCTGCTACCCGATATGAAAGTAGCCAATCAAGCTAGCCAAGCCATGTTGTTGGCGCGGGTAGAAGATAAAGATGTGTGCTTTCTGGCAAGACCAGGTACCAACCTGGGGGTGTTACACGAAGCCCCCGCAATCGAAGCGACCAATACCATAAATGAAGGCTTAAAAGGCATCTTTATGGGCGCTGCAATCGGCTTGTTGGGCGGTTTGTATGTATTGTATTTTCCACCTTGGTTTACAGAGTCGCCATTATGGTTTACCAACACCAGCGACTGGATTATCTTAAGCGTCACCACCCTGGCTGGCGCTGCTGCTGCTGCTTTTGGTGCAGCACTGCTAGGCTTTAATATTTTGAATACCAATTTAGCCAAGTATCAATCAAGAATCGATAGCGGTGCGGTGTTAATGATCGTTACCGTGCCTTATCAACGGGCAAAAGAAATCCGCAAAATCGTCAGCAAACTGCATCTAAAATTCTAGTTAATTTTTCTAGCGTTCTAGTATTCACGTCCGCAAGCAATAAAGCGGCGTTTCAAATTTAATACATAAATCCGCACACAACTAGCTGCATCCAGTGCAACGTTTAGCTTAGTTTTAAACCTCTTAGTTTTTATTGATTTTCTACGCAGACTATCAATGCGGATGAAGTGCTTAAACAGTTACCTATTTTCACTTAGCAGCGAATGTTGCCTTTCCAGCGGCATTTATATTCCTGGCATTGATAGCGATGAACGGTGTTGAATAAGCTGATAATGCGATCGATATAACGGCGACGAATTCGTACCGCATATCCGGCGCAAAGCGGACATTTACAGTTAGAAATAGCCATGATAAGCCTCACAAAATGAACTACAAGAGCACGAATGATATAGATGGCCTATCCAATTCGTCTGTACGTTAGCTAACAAAATGAGCAAAAAAAGACAGTATTTGGCGTTATGTACGATAACGTACTGAGCATAAACGGTTTCAGGTTTAAGCTATGCGCACATACCACCATTTTATAAGGATTTTTTGTGAACAATTTCATACTTACAGCTTCAATTATTGGTTTATTAAGCTTAAGCGCTTGTGACAAACCAACAGTAGTTAATGTACCTGCAGAAACAGTAGTTGTGCCAGGTCCAGCAGGTCCGGCAGGCGCTCCAGGTGAACCCGGCGACACTGGCCGCCCTGGTGTACAAGGTGAATCAGGCGAATCCGGTGACACAACTGTTATCGTGGCACCAGCAGAGCCAGCTGCACCAGCAGAACCAGCTACACCATAGGTTTTATTGCAGTCTTTTTAAGGGTTTAATTTAATTTTTTAAGGGGATCGTCATGAGTATAGGTACCATACTGTTAATTGTTTTGGTTTTATTGTTGATTGGCGCGGTTCCTGGCTGGTCTTACAGCAAAAATTGGGGTTACGGCCCAAGCGGTGGTATTGGCTTAATTGTTATTATCTTGATTGTCCTGTTATTAATGGGTCGAATTTGATGATAAAAAATAATGAAGGTTTAAGTCAATCTCATGGTTGGTTTCAACCTTCATTACTTATACTGGCTTTTAGTGTAAGCACTTTGCTTTTAACGGCATGTGGGGAAGTGGCCAGTTTGCCGTTCTCCGCAGGCGTGGGTGCAAACCCCACATTACCTTCACCCAAAAAAACCCTTATCCCTACCTTAAATATTGCTGCAGCCCAAGGCTGGCCGCAAAACACAACACCCGTTTCAGCAGCAGGTACTCAGGTCGCGGCATTTGCTAGTGGCTTGGATCATCCGCGCTGGATGACAGTATTGCCCAATGGTGATGTACTGGTTGCAGAAACCAATGCGCCGCCCAAGCCAAGTGGCGGTGGAATCAAGGCCTGGGTCATGGGCTTGGTTATGAAACGTGCTGGCGCTGCCGTGCCCAGTGCTAACCGAATTACCTTACTGCGAGATGCCGATGGTGATGGCGCCGCCGACGTGCGCCTGGCGTTTCTGGAAGGCTTGAGTTCGCCTTTTGGAATGGCTTTAGTGGGTAATCACCTGTATGTTGCCAATGCAGATGCGCTTATGCGCTTTAACTATACGGATGGCGACAAAAAAATTGCAGGGCCCGGCGAAAAGATCATCGATTTACCCAGCGGTATTAACCATCACTGGACCAAGAATATCATCGCGAATGCCGATGGTAGCAAGTTGTATGTTACAGTGGGTTCCAACAGCAATGTAGCAGAACACGGTATGGACATTGAATTCGAACGCGCCGCTATCTTGGAAGTTGATCTCAAAACCAATACCTACCGCATTTTTGCCTCTGGTTTGCGCAATCCAAACGGCATGGCTTGGGAACCAAGCAGCAATACTTTATTCACCGTGGTGAACGAGCGCGATGAAATCGGCAGTGATTTGGTGCCTGATTACTTAACCTCAGTGCAAGAGGGTGCTTTTTATGGCTGGCCTTATAGCTATTATGGTCAGCATGTCGATGAACGCGTTCAGCCACAGCAACCCGATCTGGTGGCTAAAGCCATCGCGCCAGATTATGCGCTGGGCACACACACGGCATCACTTGGATTAGCGGCATCACAAGGCACCACTTTGCCCAGTACATTTTCAAATGGAATGTTTATAGGACAGCATGGATCCTGGAATCGTAAGCCGCGCAGTGGCTATAAAGTGATTTATGTGCCATTTGTCAATGGCAAGCCAGTAGGAATGCCGCTGGATGTGCTGACCGGTTTTATAAGCAAAGATGACAAAGCTTATGGAAGGCCGGTTGGCGTAGTGCTGGATAAAACAGGCGCATTGTTGGTGGCAGATGATGTAGGCAATACCATTTGGCGCGTAACTTCCAGCACACCTTAAGTTAGCCAGCGCTGCGCCATAAGCTGCATGGCTAAATATTTGTTTTTGCTCGTTAAGTTTGTATAGAGCTTGCTTTACGGATAGAGGAAATTCCCCTTGTTAAGATTTTTACCTGCCTATTTAACCATTATCGTGGTGATGTTTGTTTTAGATATTGTCTGGTTAAGCATGATCGCAAAGCCCATTTATCAGCAAGGTATCGGCCATTTAATGTCAGCCAAGCCTGATTTATTATTCGCAGGCCTGTTCTATGTGGTGTATGTGTTTGGTCTGGTATGGTTTGCCTTGATGCCCAATCGTCACCACAGAGGCTTAAAAAACACCTTCGGCACGGCCGCAATTTTTGGCTTTTGCGTGTATGCGAGCTACGATTTAACTAATTTGGCTTTGCTGAAAGATTGGCCGCTGAGCTTATCCGTTATCGATATTGCCTGGGGCACGATGTTAAGCGGGGTAAGCGCTGCCTTCGGTAAATGGGTATTTAACCGCATGAACCGTATTTATTAAATCAGCGCTGGCGTTCAAATACGATCAGCACTCAACGCTCGTTTGAGTAACCAATCACCCCTAAAATCGCTTTAACCACGCCATACATTAGCCATGATAGCGCGCGTTTGAGGGTATTTCTTTTTAGCCAGTCTTGTGCAGAAACCGGTACAGACTGTTGCTGAATGGATTGCATGATTTCAGCCCGTAATTCGCTGGCAAAAGCGCTGTCTTGCACCACAATATTGGCTTCGCGCGCCAGTAGCATGCTAAACGGATCAATATTGGATGAGCCCACAGTGGCCCAGGTGCTGTCAATCACCGCCACTTTGCAGTGCATATAGCTTTTGCGATATTCAAAGATATGGATGCCGTTTTTTAAAAACACACTGTAAAAAGCGTGCGTAGCCAGCATTAAAAAATATTCCATACGGCCCTGCAGCAGTAATTGCACATTGACGCCGCGTTTTGCTGCATTCATTAAAGCCTGCCTAAAGCGCCGGCCTGGCAAGAAATAGGCGTTGGCGATAATGATTTCAGTTTTAGCATTTTTAATGGCTTTTAAATAGGCATTTTCAATATCGCGCCTGTGCAGCAAATTATCGCGCAATACAAATGCGGCACTTACGCTTTTGCCAACTTTTTTGCCAGCCGCTTTTTTAGCCGTTTTTGGTAACTGGCGGGATTTATCGGCAGCAAGGTTTAACGGCTGCAAATGGGTGAGTTTAATCCTGCGCCATAACTTCTGCACGCTATCCGTCATGCTTGGCAGCACTGCACCTTCGACGCGTACGGCATAATCCACACGCGGCGGCAGGTTGCTCGGCATATTGTTATCATCAATGATATTGATGCCGCCCACGAAGCCAATTTTTTCATCAATCACCACTACTTTGCGGTGCATACGACGCAAGCGATTCTTTTTGAAGGTCCAAGGCGAAATTTTGGGGCGATAGAACATGACTTGTACGCCGGCTTTTTTAAGGCCTTTGGTAAAGTCGTTCGACATGTTTTTGCAGCCAAAGCCATCCAGCAATACACGCACCGTTACGCCGCGCTGCGCTGCCGCTTTCAGCGCATCGGCAATTTGGTTGCCGGCGGGGTCGCATTCAAATATATAGGTTTGCACATAAATGGTTTGCTTTGCGTTAGCGATCGCTTCAGCCAATGCAGGAAAATACGCGCTACCGTTACGCAATAATTCAATTTGATTGCCAGCTAGTAATTCATTCATAGCGCTTATTGTTTTAAAAGGGTCGCCGTTAAGATAGCGTGATCCGACACTGTAACAAAACGCGCCCCCGCGTGCACCTCAACCTGCTTAACGTCAAAACCGCGCACGTAAATGCGATCCAGGCGCAATATTGGCAACCAGGAAGGGAAGCTGCGCGCCGATTTGCCGCCATGCTGCTCAAACACTTCTTTTAAATGCAAGCGGGTGGCAAAAATGCGGCCTGCGCGTGAGCTCCAGTCATTAAAGTCACCGGCAATAATCAAAGGCGCGCCGGCTGGCACGTGCTGGTCGATATAATCAGCCACACGCCCCAATTGCTGGCGGCGCCAATGTGCAAATAAGCCCAGGTGCACGCAAATAGCATGCAAAGGAACATCCCAGCCATGCACGTCAATCGTGCAATGCAGCATGCCGCGTTGCTCGGTTGGATGCGCAGAAATATCAATATTGTTGGTGCTGCTGATGTTGAATTTAGACAGCAGTGCATTACCATGATGGCCAGCAGGGTAGGCGGAATTTTTGCCATAAGAAAATTGCGGCCAGATACTGTCAGCTAAAAACTCCACTTGTCCCGCCATGGGCCAGCCAGAAAAACGCTTGCTATGGCCGCTATGATTATCTTGCACTTCTTGCAAGAATAATACGTCTGCGTGCAGGTTACGCAACAACTCACGTTGCTGATGCAATGAAAAACGGGCGTTGAAATGACTAAAGCCCTTATGAATGTTAAAAGTAGCAATGCGTAATGTGTTAGACAAATTGAGCTCGGTTATGGTAATAAATAAATTAAATTGTACTTAACTTAGTGTATGCATTTTAATCTTAAGCTTGCGTACGCTGTCGTACAGACAAGTGACACAAAACACGTAGGATTTGGCTTACATCATTATCCGTTTGCGGCTGATAATTTAGCGGGCTAAATAATCGCATTATGAAATCCTCAAAAAGGGGATCATCATGAACACGAGTGCGCACATAGATAATACAGCTTTCATACATCAACAAAATCATCTTTTAGCAGCCATGTCAGAAAATGAGTGGCACCAGTGGGAACCGGATATGGAACCTGTGGATTTTTCGCTAAACGAAGTGCTGTACGAATCTGGCAAAACACCTGCTTATATGTATTTCCCCACCACGGCTATCGTATCCCTTTTATACATGACTTTGAGTGGCGCTTCATCGGAAGTCGCGGTGATCGGCAATGATGGCGTTGTAGGCCTTTCCTTACTGTTATCGGGCAGCAATACCCCAAACCAGGCCTTGGTGCAAACCGCAGGCAAGGGTTACAGGATGCGTGCCCAAGCGGCTAAAAACGCTATTCATCGTGATGGTGCAATGCTCAATATCCTACTGCGCTATTCGCAAGCCATGATTACACAGATGACCCAAACAGCCGTGTGCAATCGCCACCATTCAATCGACCAGCAATTAAGCCGTCGCTTGCTATTAAGCTTGGACAGGCTTTCATCGAATGAAATTTTGATGACGCAGGAAATGCTATCAAATATGTTAGGCGTAAGGCGCGAAAGTGTGACCGATGCGGCCTTAAAACTGCAAGAAGCCGGCATTATCAGCTACAAACGAGGCATCATCACCGTGCTAGATCGCGAAGCACTGGAAGGCCGCAGTTGCGAGTGCTATGCCACCGCAAAAAATGAGCAGGTGCGTTTGCAAAAAATGATGTTTAACGATTAAAAATACGGCAATCCTTTTAAATTAAAAATCATTATTTGAAATAAATCTGCACAATTTATGCAGTATGATGGTGTTTTTACATTCAACAAAGCATCTAAATGGCAATTTTAGTAACGGGCGGCGCAGGCTATATTGGTTCTCATACCTGCGTGCAAATGCTGGCAGCAGGCCACGAAATCATCGTGGTCGACAATCTATCCAATAGCTCACCAGAATCGCTAAAACGCGTCACGCAAATCTCTGGCCAAACTTTCAATTTTATACAGGCCGATATTCGCGATAAAGATGCAATGCGCCAAATTTTTACAGCGCACAGCATTAGCGCTGTCGTGCATTTTGCCGGTTTAAAAGCGGTGGGTGAATCCACTGAAAAGCCCCAGCTGTACTACGATAATAACGTGGTTGGCAGCCTTAACCTGTTTGAGGTCATGGCTGAGTTCGGCGTTAAAAATATTGTATTCAGCTCATCCGCCACTGTGTATGGCGACCCGGCAAGCGTGCCGATTAAAGAAGACTTCCCCTTAAGTGCCACCAATCCGTACGGCCGCAGCAAACTAATGATTGAAGATATTCTGCGTGACTTGCACAAGTCGGATAAGACATGGCGCATTGCCTTGCTGCGCTACTTTAACCCAATCGGCGCGCACAGTAGCGGCTTGATTGGCGAAGATCCAAACGGGATCCCCAATAATTTATTGCCATACGTGGCGCAGGTAGCGGTAGGGCGTTTGGCCAAGTTACGCGTGTTCGGTAACGATTACGCCACGCATGACGGCACAGGTGTGCGCGATTATATTCATGTGATGGATCTAGCCGATGGCCATGTAGCCGCGCTGGAATACCTGGCTAAAAATCAAGCCATGATAACCGTTAACCTGGGCACAGGCATTGGCTACAGCGTATTGGACGTGGTGAATACGTTTGCTAAAAGCAGCACAAAAAATATTCCGTATGAAGTCTTGCCCCGGCGTCTGGGCGATGTGGCCATTAACTACGCCGATGCCAGCGTCGCTAATACCTTATTAGGCTGGCAGGCAACGCGTAATCTAGAGGATATGTGCCGCGATACTTGGCATTGGCAATCCAGCAACCCAAACGGGTTTGCCAAAAAGCCATAATTGATAAGCTTTTAGTTTGCGCTGCTATGCAAGATGCTTATTTGCAAATTGCGATGTTCCACGTTTAAACGAATAATGTCGTCCACGGTTGTGGTGCCCACACCAATGGTATCCAGGTGGTAAATGTCAGTTTCGTCCGTATCATACGCATACAGACTATGTTCATCAGGTGTGTTTTCATCCTGCTCTTCACGCAGTTCGCGCAAGCGGTTCAATAATTTCATTTTATATCCTTAATGGTGCTGATTCAAAAATGTATTATGGTTTTTGATTGTGTCAATTTGATTGAATAAATATGTCAGTTTGATGCCATTCAAACCAGGTAAATGGATTAGAATTGGGGATGAACTTGCTGTAGGTTAAGGCAGGGTGCTTTATTATAGTAAAGGTGCAGGATGTCAGAATCAGAGAAGTGCGCAACGCAGACTGGCAACGTCATGTTGCGCAAATTAGAACAGTTAGTTGCAAATAGCTGTGCTTGTAAATTGCGCACGCATTGCCCGGATAAAACCAGCCCGGATTGCCTGAAGCAGCGCAATCTTTACGCAGAAGCAATGCTAGGTCGCGATAAAGGCTAGTTTTGTAAAAAAACCAAGCCTTTAGAACAAATCTGACTGAGCTTGAGTTTGCTTAGTCGCGGCTACACAGCGCACACTATCCCCCAGTTTTAATTCACCACCCAACACAATACGTGCATTCACCCCGCCGTGGCCGCGCATGGCGTTGTAAGCGCCTTTGCCCAAAACCGCCTCCATTTTGCTGCAAGGCTCACATGGGCCGGTGATTTCCAGTACTACTTCGCCAATCATTAAGTGCATGGGCTGGTCCTTAAATAAACTTTTGGCCGCCAATAAGTTAATGCCAGACACCACCAGGTTACGCCTTAGCCAGGCCGCCTCTACCGTTTTGTTTAAAAAAGCCGCAATCACCGCAATATGCTCTGCTTGGATCAAGGTAATTTGCCGGTTACTGCCAAGCGGATTGCGCGATGTTGTATTAAAAGTTCTATCACCGATTAAGCCTTGCCCTGCAATGGCTTGCACAGAGGTAGCCTGCACACATGGCACGTTGCGCGCCGGGCGCAAATAAATGGCATCCAGCCGGCCAACTTGGGGAAATTGCGCCGTTAAATCGCGCAAAGAAAATGGGCTTGAGTTTGAATGGGTTGTTTGTGATATTGTCATGGCTTAAGGCATTTTACAGATTATTTCGCATGCCGCCGCAGATGATTGACTGACACATTTTATTTAATTCTTTATGTTGCCATCCGTTACTTTTTTAGATCTTGAAACCACGGGCGCCACGCCACTGCGCGACCGCATTACCGAAATCGCTTTGGTGCGTTTTGAAAATGGAGTGGAAGTCGCCCGCTGGCAGACTTTGGTTAATCCGGAGCAGCCGATTCCGGCTTTTATACAGCAACTTACAACCATCAATAACGAAATGGTGGCCAATGCGCCGCTGTTTTCAGAGGTGGCGGATACGCTACTGGCCTTTTTAGAAGGCAGCGTACTGGCTGCGCACAATGTGCGCTTTGACCATGGCTTTCTGAAGTCCGAATTCAAACGCGTGGGCATCACGCTGCGCCAAAAAGTCATCTGCACCGTTAAGCTTTCACGCCTGCTTTATCCGCAACACAAAAGCCATGGCCTGGATGCCATTATGCAACGCCACAACCTGACGACCATTGCCCGCCACCGCGCCATGGGCGATGTAGACGTGATGCTGGGTTTTATTGAATCTGCGCAATTAGAGCTAGGTGATGCGGCAATCAGAAACGCCGCTGCAAAATTGATGAGCACGCCCAGTTTGCCATCCCATTTAGACGCCAATCTAGTGGATGATATGCCTGAAACCCCTGGTGTTTACCTGTTTTATGGCGACACGGATTTGCCGCTGTATATTGGTAAAAGTGCCAATATTCGCGCCCGTGTGCTTAGCCATTTCAGTAGTGATCACGCCAGCAGCAAAGAAATGCGCATTAGCCAGGAAATCAAGCATATCGAATGGATAGTCACCGCGGGAGATTTTAGTGCGCTATTGCTAGAGTCACAATTAATCAAGGCACGCCAACCCATTTACAACCGCCAATTGCGTAATGAACGTCAATTATGCAGCTGGAAAATCCATGCCGATCCGCAATCTAAAAATTTGTTGCAGCTAGTGCGTGAAGACGAAATCAACCCAATCGAATTAGGCCAGCTATTCGGCACGTTTAAAAGCAAGCGTCAAGCCTTGGAAAGCCTGCGCAGTATTGCCGAAGCGCACCAGCTATGCCCGCGTTATCTTGGCCTGGAGCCAGCAGGCGATGCTGCCTGTTTCTCCAGCCAGGTAAAAAAATGCAGGGGTGTCTGCTGTGGCAAGGAGTCGCCGCAAATCCATTATTTGCGCTTGCAGCAAGCATTGAGTGCGCACCGCTTAAAAAACTGGCCTTATGCGGGCAAAATCGGCATCCGCGAATACAGCAGCGATAACGATAAAACGCAGCTGCATATTTTTGAGTATTGGACCTATGTGGGCGCAATCGAAAACGAAGCCGACCTGGCAGATAAGCTGCAACAAAACTCCCGGCTTAAGTTTGATCTGGATACCTATAAATTGTTGTTAAAAGCATTTAACAACCCTAAAACGCAAGTGATTGAGCTGGGTAACCTGGCCGCTTAAAATTTTGGTTTTAATATGCACTTTTTTGCCTGAAAGCTTGCAGGCATGCAGTGTACAATGCACGTCATGACAGCATCCCTCGCCCAGCAGCGCCTGCACCAAGTATTCGGTTATTCCACCTTCCGCGGTGAACAGCAGGCCATTATCGAGCATGTAACGGCAGGCGGTGATGCGCTGGTGTTGATGCCGACCGGCGGCGGTAAATCCTTGTGTTATCAATTGCCGGCCTTGCTGCGTAGCGGTGTGACGATTGTGGTTTCACCGCTTATCGCCTTGATGCAAAACCAGGTCGAAGCCTTGCAGCAATTAGGCGTAAAAGCGGCGTTTTTAAACTCCAGTTTAGATGCTGAGCAATCGCGTCATGTCACTGCACAGTTAATCCAGGGTGATTTGGAAATCCTGTATGTGGCGCCTGAGCGCTTGTTATTAAGCGGGTTTCTGGCGCAATTGGAGCAGATCGAGATGCATACCGGCATCGCGCTTTTCGCCATTGATGAAGCGCATTGCGTGTCGGAGTGGGGGCATGACTTCAGGCCTGAGTACCGCAAGTTAACCGCATTGCATACGCAGTTTCCCAATGTACCGCGTATTGCGCTTACCGCTACTGCCGATGCGCCTACCAGGGCGGAAATCGTAGAGCGTCTGTCGCTGGAAAACGCGCGCCAGTTTGTGGCCAGCTTTGACAGGCCCAATATCCGTTACCGCGTCACCCATAAATTAAAGGCACGTGAACAGTTAGAAGCCTTTCTAGAAGCCGAGCATGCCAACGATGCCGGCATCGTGTATTGCTTATCGCGCAAGAAGGTAGAAGAAACCGCCAGCTGGCTCAAAGAGCGCGGCTGGGATGCGCTGCCTTACCACGCCGGACTGGATGTGAGTGTGCGCAGCCAGAACCAGCGCCGGTTTTTGCGTGAAGAAGGTGTCATCATTGTCGCGACCATCGCTTTTGGTATGGGTATCGATAAGCCCAACGTGCGTTTTGTAGCGCATCTGGATTTACCAAAAAGCATGGAAAGTTATTACCAGGAAACCGGCCGTGCCGGGCGTGATGGCTTGCCGGCAAACGCCTGGATGGCTTATGGATTGAATGACGTGGTGAGCATGCGCCAGATGCTGGATTCTGGCGATGCGCCAGAAGAACGCAAACATGTAGAACGGCAAAAGCTGGATGCCTTGCTGGGGTTTTGTGAATCCACAGCCTGCCGCCACCAAACGCTATTGCGCTATTTTGGCGAGCAGCACGCAGGAAATTGCAGTCAATGCGATAACTGTTTAAACCCGGTCGAAACCTGGGATGCCACCCAAGCCGCGCAAATGGCCATGTCTGCGGTGTACCGCACCGGGCAGCGCTTTGGTGTGGTGCATTTGATTGATGTATTGCTGGGTAAGACCAATACCAAGATATCGCAATTTAATCACCAGGCCCTGAGCGTATTTGGCGTAGGCAAAAATATCGTATCCACACAATGGAGTAGCGTATTCAGGCAATTAGTCGCGGGCGGCTATTTAGAAGCGGACATCCAGGCCTTTGGCGGCTTAAAGCTGACAGAAGCGGCGCGCCCGGTGTTGAAAGGCGAAGCTGAAGTATGGCTAAGACGCGATATCGAAGTGGCAGGCAAAGCCAAGGCCAGTTTGAGCAAGGCGCAGCGCAGCTCAAACGCCAAAGCCGCTTATGATGGGCTAAGCGATGACCCATTATGGCAAGCATTAAAAGCCAGGCGCCTGGAGCTGGCGCGCGAACAGGGCGTGCCGCCGTATGTGATTTTTCATGACAGTACACTACTGGAAATTTTAAACCAGCGCCCGCAAAGCCTAACAGAAATGAGCCGCATCACTGGCGTGGGCCAAGCCAAATTAGACAGGTATGGCGATGATTTTTTACAGGTGTTAGAAACAATAAATCAATATTAATAAAATAGTACGTTGTGTTAAGTTGAATTACGGATAATAATTTGTGCTGGCTCAAATTGTAAAATTTTGTAATTTGATGAAAAATAAAAAAACACTCATTCATACATTTGGCATTACTACGGTTAATAAGCAGCTGATACAGACCATTTGGCCCTTTTGCATTATTGTGGCCCTTTTGTTGATTCTAGGCTTTGTTAGCATGAGCGCTCTCTCTGCGGTGAGGGCGTATGTCAGTGGCGAAAGCTTTTGGTCCAAATCGCAAAAAGAATCCATCTATCATTTAAACCGTTACGCTAAAACCCATGCCGAATCGGATTACCAGCAGTTTTTAATTGAGATTGAAGTACCCCTGCAAGATAAGGTGGCGCGCCTTGCATTGCAAAAAACCAGACCCAATATCCAGCGCGCAACAGACGCTTTTATCAAAGCTAAAAATAATCCGGACGATGTTCCTGGCATGGTCAAATTGTTCCTCAGTTTTCAGCATACTAGTTTGATGCAGCCTTCCATTGGCTACTGGATAGAGGGTGACGCCATGATTGAGCAGATTATGCAGCTTGCCAGGCAATTGCATCAGCACATCAATAGTACGGCCATCAATCAAGATAAAGTGAATGGGCTTATTGCCCATGTGAATCAAATCAATTTTGCGCTGACACCTGTTGAAGATGCGTTTTCAAACGCACTGGGCGAGGCGTCCCGAAAAGCACAGGCATTAATCCTGGCTTTTATGATCGCTTTTACCGTGGTATTGATGGCGGTTGGTATCTTTTTAACGCGGCGCATTGTGTTAAAGGATATGCGGCTTCTAGATGCCATCCGCATCAATGAAGAACGCTGGAAATTTGCGTTAGACGGCGCGCGCGACGGTGTTTGGGATTGGAATGTGATCACGCAGGAAGTGACCTACTCTAGCCAGTGGAAAGAGATGCTGGGCTATAGCGACGATGACCTTGTCGCCAGCGTGACGGAATGGGAGAGGCTGGTACATCCTGACGATTTGCCACTGGTGCTGGAAGCATTAAAAGCCTATGTGCTGGGCAGGTCGGATCGGTATGCCATTGAGCACCGCATCTTGTGCAAAAACGGTGAATATAAATGGGTGCTAAGCCGCGGCAAGATAGTCAGCTTTACCGAAAATGGCAAATCAGAGCGTGTGGTGGGTACGCATACCGACATTAACGATATCAAGAAAATTGAAGCCGCATTAAGGGAAAGCGATTCGAATCAGCGCGCTTTACTAGAGGCGATGGTAGATGGTGTTTTTGTGGCGCAAGATTATCGCTTTGTCTTTTGTAATCCCGTTTTGCCAAAAATGCTGGGCTATAGCTACCATGAGTTTCTTGGTTTGCCATTTGAAAAAATCATTGCCCCGGCCTATTTAGAGATGTGGAATCAGCGATTCCTGCAGCGCATGGGTGAGGAAATAGAGCCGGTCAAGCATTACCAGGTAGAGTTCTTGATGAAGGGCGGCCAAAAGTCTATCTGGATGGATTTACATGCCTCACGCCTGGAGTTTCGCGGCAAGCGCAGCGTGCTGGGAATTGTGCGCGATATCAGCAAGCAAAAAGAAGCTGAAGACTTGATTTGGCAGCAGGCAAACTTTGACACCTTAACCAGCTTGCCCAACCGCCGTATGTTCAGGGATAGGTTGGAGCAGGAAATCAAAAAGCTGGAGCGTACCGGCTTATCGCTAGCGGTGATGTTTTTAGACCTGGACCATTTTAAAGAAGTAAACGATACCATGGGCCATGATAAAGGTGATGACCTGTTAAAAGCCGCCGCCCTAAGGATAAAAAGCTGTATTCGCGAAACCGATACCGTGGCGCGCCTTGGCGGTGACGAGTTTGTGATTTTGCTTAGCGAGATGGATGGAATCACCAATTCTGAACGCGTAGCGGAAAATATCCTGGCGCGGCTGGTGGAGCCGTTTGAACTGGGCGGTGAGCCGATTTATATTTCAGCGAGTATAGGGGTGACTTTATACCCCTCCGACGCCATCAATTTTGATGATTTATTAAAAAATGCGGATCAGGCGATGTACGTTGCTAAATCCCAAGGCCGCAATCGCTATAGCTACTTTACGCCATCCATGCAAGCGGCGGCCCAATCCAGGATGCGCCTGGCAAACGACCTTAGGCATGCCGTTGAGCGCAATGAGTTGAAACTTGTGTTTCAGCCCATTATCGAAATCAAGACAGCCAAAATTCGCAAGGCAGAAGCGTTGATTCGCTGGCATCACCCCCACTTGGGCCTGATAAACCCTAATGAGTTTATCCCGATTGCGGAAGATACCGGCCTGATCTATGAGCTGGGTGAGTGGGTATTTCGTGAGGCCATACTGCAAGTACAAAAATGGCGCCAATCGCTGCATCCTGATTTTCAAATCAGCATCAATAAATCACCCGTCCAATTTAAAAACCCCAGCCTTACCTGGATTCATAATCTTGAAGAAATCGGCCTGCCGGGCGGCAGCATCGCAGTAGAAATCACCGAAGGCTCTCTGCTTGATGCCAGCGATGGCGTGGCGTCTAAACTACTTAAATTCAGGGATGCCGGCATTCAGGTTGCCATTGATGATTTCGGCACCGGCTATTCATCATTATCCTACCTGAAAAAATACGATATTGATTACATCAAAATCGATCAGTCATTCGTTAAAAACATGACGGCCAATTCAAGTGATATGGGCTTGTGCGAGGCGATTATCTTGATGGCGCATAAATTGGATATGCAAGTGATTGCAGAGGGTGTTGAAACCCAGGAGCAATATAAACTGCTGGCTGAGGCTGGCTGCGATTTTGCGCAAGGCTATTTCATTTCAAAACCAGAGATGCCCGAAATATTTGAGGCGTTCTGGCAATCACGCGCCTACTCACCGGCATCCTATTGAGTAAGCGCGTTTTCATTGCGTCGTTAACTGTTTAAAAACACCCGCACATTTCTTGGATAAACGAACACGTTTTCGCCCTGGCTTAAACCCAGCTCGCGAAAACGCTCTTGTGTCAGCTCCGCCTCGATTAATTCTGTTTGGTCTGCACGTTGCAATTCCAGCCTTACCAATGGGCCAATGGCATGAATATAATGGATCACCGCTTCAAAAGCAGGGCCTGTGCCGTTACGGTTTTTAAAGATCTCAATATCATGCGGACGCACATAAGCCAGTGCAGGGCTGTGCTGGGTGTCATGATGCGCATCGATTTTCAAGCCTATGCCGCCAATATTGGCCTCACCCTGGTGGATCTGGCTATGGAACTGGTTCACATTGCCCAGGAACTGGTAAACAAAAGGCGATACAGGGTGATCGTACACTTCTTGCGGGGAGCCGATCTGCTCAATTTGACCTTTATTGATCACCACCACACGGTCTGATACTTCCAGTGCTTCTTCCTGGTCATGCGTCACAAAGATGCTGGTAATGTGCAATTCGTCGTGTAAGCGGCGTAACCAGCGGCGTAATTCTTTACGTACTTTCGCATCCAATGCGCCAAACGGCTCATCCAGCAATAATACTTTTGGCTCAACCGCCAGTGCACGTGCCAACGCGATACGCTGGCGCTGACCACCAGATAGTTGCGGCGGATAGCGGTCAGCTAGCCAATCCAGTTGCACCAGTTCCAGTAATTCATGCACGCGTCTTTTGATCTCGGCATCTGTTGGACGCGTTTCTTTTGGCCGCACGCGCAAGCCAAACGCTACGTTTTCAAATACGGTCATATGGCGAAACAAGGCGTAGTGTTGAAACACAAAACCCACTTGGCGTTCACGCACTTGCTGCGCAGTCGCGTCAGCGCCATGAAAATGGATACTGCCTGAGTCTGGCGTTTCCAGGCCGGCAATAATCCGCAACAGGGTGGTTTTGCCGCAACCGGATGGCCCTAGTAAGGCCACCAATTCGCCACTAGGCACGTCCAGGCTCACGTCATTGAGTGCGCTGAAGTTGCCGAAGTTCTTTCTGATATTTTTAATTTCAATACTCATGGTTCAATCCAATTTAACTTTATTCTAGGTCGATGGGAATTTTTTATTAATCTTGCTTATGGTTAAGATTGTTCATCAATTTCTGCATCGCGTGCCACTTTCCACTCAACAAAGCTTTTGAGCACCAGCGTTACCAATGCCAATATGGCCAGCAAGGAAGCGACGGCAAAGGCAGCCGCGTAGTTGTATTCGTTATATAAAATCTCAACGTGTAAGGGCAATGTATTGGTGAGGCCGCGTATATGGCCAGATACAACCGATACTGCACCGAACTCACCCATGGCGCGCGCATTGGTTAAAATTACGCCGTATAACAAACCCCATTTTACGTTGGGTAAGGTGATGCGCCACAGAATCTGCCAGCCAGAAGCGCCCAGCACCAGGCCTGCTTCTTCTTCGTCTTTCCCTTGTGCTTGCATCAGCGGTATAAGCTCGCGCGCTACAAAAGGGAAGGTCACGAAAATAGTCGCTAGAACAATGCCGGGAACCGCAAAAATCACTTTGACATCGTGATCCAGCAAGGTAGAGCCAACCCAGCCTTGCAGTCCAAAAATCAATACGTAGATCAAACCCGCAATCACCGGTGAAACCGCAAACGGCAAATCGATTAAGGTGATTAATATGCTTTTGCCACGAAATTCGAATTTGGCGATTGCCCAGGCCGCGGCAACCCCAAATACCAGGTTTAGCGGCACCGCGATCGCCGCTGCAATCAGGGTCAGCTTGATGGAAGACAATGCATCAGGGTCGGTTAAAGCGGTGATGTAAGTATCAAATCCCTTGCGTAAAGCCTCTGTAAAAACAGCCGCCAAAGGCACAATCAAGAACAGGCTTAAAAATACTAATACGGTGGCAATCAGGGCCCAGCGTACCCACACTGGCTCGGAAGTGGCGCGGCTACGCGCAACCTTTTTCTGGTAATTGCTATACTGCGATGGTGCTAATGTTGTTGCTGAAGTCGACATCAATTATTCCTTATCTATTTCCGGATGATTTGCAGGCCAGTGATTGGCACTAGTGGCCAGCGCTGGCACGGCGGCTGACCCACCATTGCAAACCGTTAATCGCAAACAGCAGCAAAAATGAAATCACCAGCATCACCACCGCAACCGCGGTTGCACTTGCGTATTCGTATTGCTCCAATTTGGTAATAATAATCAGCGGAGTGATTTCTGATACAAATGGCACGTTGCCGGCAATAAAAATCACAGAGCCGTATTCACCGATGGCCCTGGCAAACGCCAAAGCAAAGCCGGTTAACAATGCCGGCCAAATGGCGGGGAAGATGATTTTTGAGAAGGTCTGCCAGCGATTGGCACCCAGGCTGGCTGCGGCTTCTTCCGTTTCCGCCTCCAAATCTTCCAGCACAGGTTGCACGGTACGCACCACAAAGGGCAGGCCAATAAAAGTCAGCGCAACAATCACGCCGATGGGCGTAAAGGCCACTTTAATGCCATGCGGTTCCAGCCATTGGCCAATCCAGCCATTGCCTGCGTATACGGCGGTTAAAGCAATGCCCGCCACTGCGGTTGGCAGCGCAAAAGGCAGGTCTACCAGCGCATCAATGATTTTTTTGCCCGGAAATGTGTAGCGCACCAATACCCAGGCGGTTAACAGGCCAAACACCGCATTAATCAACGCACCCAGCAATGAGGCACCAAAAGTTAATTGATAGGAAGCCATTACCCTGGGCGCGGTGACCACCTCCCAGAACTCACTAAAGCTTAATTCAGTGGTTTTGATAAATGCCGCTGAAAGTGGAATCAGCACAATCAGGCTTAGATAAAATATGGTAAATCCCAGCGATAGATTAAAGCCGGGAAGTATGTTTTTTTGTTTTGCCATTTGAAAAATAACCTATTAAATTTTAGCTAGCGAACAAGCTTGCCGCTGCCTAGGCGGCAACAAGCTTATTGGCTGAGGATTTGAATAAATCCGTCTTTTGTAACTCTTTTGCCGCAACCGCTTTGCCCAGGAAATTACCCTGCAACAAAGTTACGCCGCTTTCAATCGCAATATTCAATTGCGATTGCGTTTCAACACCGGTCACCACGGTGCGCGCACCCAACTCTTTTATACCATTAATCAAGCTCGGCAGTATTTTATACAAATGGTCATTGCTTTCTGCTTGTTGAATCAGGTTGCTATCCAACTTAACAAAATCCGGCGCCAATTTCCATAAGCGGTCAATGTGCGAATGCGTATTGCCAAAATGCTCTAGCGCAATGCGATAGCCACGATCACGGTAATTATTGATGGCTTCAATCAACTGTTTATCTTGCGCCACCAGGCCTTCATCGATCTGGATCACCACGCGTTCAGTAGGCACTGAGTTGGCATGCAAGATACGCTCAAATACTTTACCATGTGCACTTACGGAAATTAACAGGTTGGGATGCACCGCCAGAAACAGCAGGCCATTTTCCGCAAAGATTTGCCTGAAGTTCAGCACATGCAATGCACGGCTTACACGGTCGAATTGGACGAGTTTGCCAGATTGCTCCGCATAGCTGTAAGCAAATTCTGAAGTGCTGGGCAATTCGCCGCCTAATGATGGACGTAACAAAGCCTCATGACCAAATAAGTCACCCGCCACACTGTCATAAATCGGCTGGAAAGCGCTGTTTAGCTGCACGCCTAAAAATGTGCTGTTAAATTCACCGGTTGACTGTTCGGCCAGGCCATACTCATCCAGTTCCAGAAATAGTGATTCTTTCAGTTGTAATCTAAGCTGCTCTACATGTGCCGCCGCAATTTTTATGTCTGCCATTTTTTATCCTTTTTGTTATTCATTATTATTTGCTGTAAATCGAATCAAAACTACCACCATCGGCAAAATGGGTTTTCTGCGCTTTGGTCCAGCCACCAAAAACTTGGTCCACGCTGAATAGATCAATCGCTTTGAAATCCGCCTTATGTTTTGCCGCCACTGACGCTAGGCTTGGCCTGATATAATGCTTGGCAGCGATTTCCTGCCCGGTTTCAGAGTAGTGAAAATCTGCATAGGCTTGTGCCAAGTCGCGCGTTTTATGTTTATCCACGTATTTGTCTACTACGGCAATCGGGTTTTCAGCCAAGATGCTGGTCGTTGGGTAAACCACATCAAATTTGTTACCTAATTCTTTATTGATCAAATTCACTTCATTTTCAAACGTCAGCAACACATCGCCAATCTCCCGCTGGGCAAAGGTGGTGGTTGCGCCACGGCCGCCGGTATCTAAAACCGGCACGTTTTTAAACAGTTTTTTTACAAAATCTTTCGCTTGTGCATCGTTGCCGCCTTTTTTAAGCACATAACCCCATGCGGCTAAATAGCTGTATTTGCCATTGCCGGAAGTTTTGGGGTTTGGAATCACCGCCGCAATGCCTGGCTTCACTAGATCATCCCAATCGGTAATGCGCTTCGGGTTGCCTTGACGCACCAAAAATACGATTGTCGATGATGTTGGTGAACTTGCATTTGGCAAACGTTTTTGCCAGTCTTTAGGAATCAACTTGGCGCGTTCATACAATATATCAATGTCAGGCGCTTGGTTCATGCTGATAAAATCCGCTTCAAGGCCATCGGTAACAGAGCGCGCCTGTTTGCTCGATCCGCCATGAGACTGATTGATGATGGCAGTTTCACCCGTCTTTTGTTTCCAGAACTTGATAAACGCCGGATTAAAATCCTTATAGAACTCGCGCGTGACGTCGTAAGAAACATTGAGCAAACTCGTGTCAGCATAAACGTTGGTGGATAACAATAGGCCCGCCGAAATGATCGCGCTTATTCGTTTTATTTTGTTAAACATGGGGCTCGCCTTTGTTCTTAATATGAGAATACGAGCACTTTACGCAATCTCTTAAATAATGTAAAAGAATAATAAATGATATGTTTATACCTAAAAGTAATATAAAAAAACTGTTCAAATAGGCAATTAAATTGCTTGCAGCGAAATTTTTATCTGGTATATTTAAGCCATTATTAATTTGAAAAAGCGGCAACAAGCTTAAGTAAAAAACAGAATCCACAGCATAAAGCTGTTAAAAATTATAGTGTTAGCTAGTGCTGACCGGACAACCGGAAGCCAGTGAGTCGAATAGACCACTGGCTTTTTTTGCTTTTTACGATTGAAAACTTGTGTCCCGCTACCCTGTTTTTTTAATCACAGTGAGTTGAGAAAATTAAACATTCATGAAAAAAACTCAGCATGACCATGCATTGCATTCTGCAGACAGTAACGATTTAGGCATCAATGAAATCGTCACTGCTTTGCGCGATTTAAGATTGTCTTCGCTTGAACATAGAAAACGCCGCGATAAACCGCCAAAGCTGCCATCGCGCAAAGTGCTGCAATCCATCGTAGAAGGTTTGGGGGCTGCCCTGTTTCCAAATCGTTTAGGTCTGCCGGATTTAAAAGATGAAGGTATCGATTACTTTGTAGGGCATACCCTGGATGTTGTGCTGCGTGATTTGGTGACCCAGGTAAAGTTAGAACTTAATTTTGCAGCGGATACGCTGAGTCAGTCGGAAGCTAATGAATCCGCAAGCACCGCAACCCCCACTGAAATCGTGCGCGAGTTCGTCAAAGTGCTGCCTGCTATACGTTTGCTGCTGGATACTGATATCAAGGCGGCGTTTGAAGGTGACCCGGCAGCGCGAAGCGTGGATGAGGTGCTGGTTTGCTACCCGGGTATTTTGGCGATTATTCATTACCGGCTTGCGCATGTGTTGCACCAGCTGGGATTGCCGCTGATCGCACGCATGATTTCCGAAATCGCACACTCTGCGACTGGCATTGATATTCATCCTGGCGCACAGATAGGTGAAAGCTTCTTTATTGATCACGGCACTGGCGTTGTGATTGGTGAGACGACCATTATCGGCAAGCATGTGCGCATCTACCAAGCGGTGACGCTGGGCGCTAAACGCTTTCCCACCGATGAAGATGGCAATTTGATCAAAGGCCACGCTAGGCATCCGATTGTAGAGGACGACGTCGTGGTTTACGCGGGAGCGACGGTATTGGGCCGCATCACGATTGGCCAGGGTTCATCGATTGGCGGCAATGTATGGCTCACCCGCAGTGTTCCGGCCAATAGCAATATTACCCAGGCACAAACGTTGGCAAGTCCACTCAGTACGGCAGCATCAGCCAATACCAGCAAAACGATTCCAATCCACACAGCAAAAATTACACAAACACACTAGCTTTTACTAACAAAAATTAACCTCATTAGCAAAACTAGATTTCGCAAACACATTAGCCAATATTACTAGGAGATTTAAATGGCAGAGCAACAAATTCAAACCGCATTAGGCGACGTAGCCGCAAGGACGCTTGCCAATGCAACTAAAACGGTACCGATGCTTAGTACCATTTCACCGCGCTGGCTGGTGCACCTGTTGCACTGGTTGCCGGTAGAAGCTGGTATTTACCGCGTTAATAAAGCAAAAGATCCTAATGCGATTGAGGTTGATTGCTCTGCTAAGGATGAGCGTGAATTACCGGCAACTTTCGTAGACTACGAAGAGTGGGGCCGTGAGTATGTACTGAATGCGGTGAATACTGTGGTGGATGTGCATACGCGCGTATCCGACCTGTACAGCAGCCCGCACAACCAGATCAAAGAACAATTGCGCCTGACCATCGAAGTGGTTAAAGAGCGTCAAGAAAGTGAACTGATCAATAATGCTGAGTACGGCTTATTGCATAATGTTGCCGCCTCTCAAAAAGTAAAATCACGCACTGGTTCACCAACACCGGATGACTTTGATGAATTGTTATCAAAAGTATGGAAAGAACCGGCGTTTTTCCTGGCACATCCACAAGCGATTGCTGCATTTGGTCGTGAGTGCACACGCCGTGGCGTGCCACCACCAACTGTAGCATTATTCGGCTCACAATTTATTACATGGCGCGGCGTGCCGATCATCCCTTGCGATAAACTAAAAGTGACAAAAGGCAAAACCAATATCTTGCTATTACGCACAGGTGAAAGCCGCCAGGGCGTGGTTGGTTTGTATCAACCAAACTTGCCGGGCCAACAAAGCATGGGCCTATCTGTACGCTTTATGGGCATCAACCATAAGGCGATTGCCTCTTACCTGGTTTCACTGTATTGCTCATTAGCCGTATTAACAGAAGATGCGATTGCCGTATTGGAAAACGTTGAAGTAGGCAACTACTATGACTACAAATAGTTTAAATTTGGCCAGCGTGCATGATTTGTCGTCTTTTGAACCGGAGGCAATCCTGGCTTCTTTGCCAGGCGAGCACCCGCGCATGGCGGCTGGCTTAGCCATCGGCCGTACTGCCAGTCAGACTGGGCATCTAGATGTGGCTGAGCTATCACGTATTGCCAGTGAGTTATACGCAGAAGGCTTTCCGGCAGGTGCTTTTGGTAAAAGCGCAACTGAGATTCCATCAACAGCCTCCTTGTCTGATGCGCGCGAGCCAGCGGCGCAGGGCGGCCAATCCAGTGTACCGGATTTGTCCTCTTATTTGCCGTCACTAGCCAGCGCAGCTAATACCAAAAGCCTGGATGATTTAAGCGCTGCCCATTTGCAATATGCCGCTAACTTTGAAAATCAGTTTGAGATTGGCCAGTTGTTGGGTGGAGTTGATATTCCACAACAGGCGCAGCTAAACGCATTGCTGGCGGATACCGGTGTTAATTCGGCTGCTACAGGGCAACCAATATCGCCACCAAATTTTGCACAAGCAAATGCAGCTCAGCCAGATTTTACTAAGTCAGGCTCTGGCTATTATTTCTTGCAGGATTTGCCCGGTGCTTCACAAAATACGC
>JAZKEN010000069.1:0-1865 GCA_040387035.1 Pseudomonadota bacterium
AAATCACGCGCCGCAAAGGGGTGATGGATACCATGGGCTTGCCAGGCAAGTTAGCAGATTGCCAGGAACGTGATCCGGCAAAATGCGAACTGTACCTGGTCGAGGGTGACTCTGCGGGCGGTTCAGCCAAACAAGGCCGTGACCGTAAGAACCAGGCCATTCTGCCGCTCAAGGGTAAGATCTTAAACGTGGAAAAAGCGCGTTTTGATAAATTATTGGGTTCACAAGAAATTGCCACCTTGATTACCGCACTGGGCACCAGCATTGGTAAAGCGGATTTTAATGTGGAAAAACTGCGCTATCACCGCATTATCATCATGACCGATGCCGACGTTGACGGTGCTCATATCCGTACCTTGTTGCTGACATTCTTCTATCGCCAAATGACGGAATTAGTTGAGCGTGGCCATATCTATATCGCGCAACCGCCTCTGTATAAAGTGAAACAAGGCAAGGATGAGCGCTACCTGAAAGACCAACAAGAGCTGGATATTTACTTGCTGAATTCCGCCTTAAAAGGCGCTGAGCTGGATACAAAAACCAGTGCAGGTATATTAACCGGCGAACCACTGGCAGAAATCGCCAGACAAATGGTGCTAACCGAAGCAGTGATCCGCCGTATCGCCGCGCTGTATGATGAAAGCGTACTGCGCGCGATTCAAGATGTAGGTGATATTAATTTAAGCGATGAAGCCAGCGCTAACAAAATTGCTGAACAACTACGCCCAATTTTAGGCGCTATTGGTTCTGAAGTAATTGTGGCGTTTGATGCGGAGTCTAATACCTACCGTTTGGAAGTTAACAAATATGTACATGGTAATTTGCAGTGCTGCGTGATTGACGCAGAGTTTTTAAGCAGCGGCGATTACAGGCAGATTAATAAAGTATCCAGCCTGTTGCAAGGCCTGGTTGGTGCCGGTGCAACGATTAAACGCAATGATAAAGAGCAAACCGTGAGCACCTTTAAACAAGCCTTAGATTGGCTGTTAGGAGAGGCTAAAAATACCCTCAATATCCAACGCTATAAAGGTCTGGGTGAGATGAATCCGGAACAGCTTTGGGAAACGACAATGGATCCAGCAGTACGTCGTTTATTAAAAGTGCAAATTGATGATGCCATTGCAGCCGATGAGATTTTCACTACATTAATGGGTGACAATGTGGAACCAAGACGCGCATTTATTGAAAATAACGCCTTACGAGCAGGTAATTTGGATATATAACCATTAGGCTCTAGCTGATTTCTAGGTTTTTCTAAAAACTAGATTTTCTTATATTAACAATAAAGCCCTTTTTAGGGCTTTATTGTTTTGATTCTTTAAAAAGGCAACTGTTTTGCGTGGTAAACAGAATTCGAATTGATAATAATCAGAACCGAAGGGCTGCATCAGGGTCATAACGCTGTTAGACGTACCAATCATAAAGACCCATATGGAACTCAAGCAAAAACTCGAAATACTGGCTGACGCCGCTAAATACGATGCTTCATGCGCTTCCAGTGGCACTGATAAACGCACGTCGACCAAAGGCAAAGGCATAGGCTCGACGACAGGCATGGGCATATGCCACAGCTATGCGCCTGATGGGCGCTGTATTTCTCTGCTGAAAATCCTGATGACTAATTTCTGCGTGTACGATTGCGCGTACTGCGTCAATCGCGTGAGCAGTAATGTGCCGCGTGCGCGCTTCAATGTGGAAGAAGTGGTCAATCTCACTTTGAGCTTTTACCGCCGAAACTACATTGAAGGACTGTTCCTGAGCTCTGGCATCATCCGCAACCCAGACTATACGATGGAGCAGGTGGTGGAAGTAGCGCGCGTGTTGCGCGAAGAGCATGATTTTCGTGGCTATATCCATCTTAAGAC
>JAZKEN010000070.1:0-3180 GCA_040387035.1 Pseudomonadota bacterium
CAAGATTAACAACTAAAAGCATTAAGGAAAGACATGTCACGATTAACAGGCCCTAGAGTCAAAATTATGCGCGCATTAGGCGTTGATTTGCCTGGGCTATCACGCAAAACCATTGAAGCACGCCCAACGCCACCGGGCCAACATGGCAATAAAGCATCACGCAAACGTCGTTCTGATTTTGGTGTAAAACTGCAAGAGAAACAAAAGATTCGTTTTAATTACGGCTTAACCGAAACGCAGATGCGTAAATTGATTCTGGATGCACGTAAAGGCAAAGAACCAACCGGTGAGCGCTTGTTGCAGCTGCTGGAGCGCCGTATGGATAACGTAGTGTTTAGGGCTGGTTTTGCGCCAACGGTTATTGCGGCGCGCCAGCTGGTTTCGCATGGCCATTTGCTGTTAAACGGCAAAGCCGCCAATATTCCGTCGATTCGCCTGAAAGTGGGTGACGAACTGGTGATAAAAGCTAGAAGTAAAAATATCCCGATGGTAGTAGAAACCATTAAGCAGCCAGCATTGACACGCCCGGAATGGCTGTCTTGGGATGAATCTGCACATGTGGTAAAAGTGGCGCATTTGCCTGCGGTTTCGGATGTGCCGTTTCCGGTAGATGTGCAATTGGTAGTGGAATATTACGCTAACCGCGTATAGCTTTTTAGCGATGCGGTTAGCAACTGAATTTAAGGCGTCCCTAACAACGTCTTAAATGTTGCAAATGCATGCAAATGCATCTCCTTGATTTATGGCTGCATTGGCGACGTTTACTAAGGTAAACCGGTCATGTAAGGCGGTCACTTTTTTAACAAGGGAATTACCAGGCTTAATATGAAAGTCATCACTAATTTAACGGCAAAAGAACACATGAGTTTTGATGTGGCGATTGTGGCGGATGAAGCGCCTAATCACGACATCAAGATTTCGCGCATCAAGCGCTTAAGCACTGAGCAGCTGTTTACGGATGTGAAAGAAGTCATGATTGAGCATTTAAATGAAACCTATATTTTGCGCATCACCAAGCAAAATAAGCTGATTTTAACCAAGTGATTTGCCTTGAATTTATTAGATTGAGTTGACATTTATGAGCAGCCAGACATCCACAGTCGTTAATTTATTTGCCGCACGCGATGCAAAACTGCGCCAGCAATATGCCTCTGACGCTAGTAACGAACAGGCAAGAGTGAGTAGATTGTATGCGCTGCCTTTACAAACTTCACGCTTAAATGGCCCTCTGCCTCCGCAAAAAGCCTACTCATGGCTAACCACGCTGCTGGTTGTGCTGGCGCATATTGGCGCTGTTTATTTATTAGTCACGCAAAAGCCGCTTAATAAAGTACAAATGCCACCTGCCAAGCCAATGATGGTGAGCCTGATTGCACCACCAGCGCCCGAACCAGAATTGGTGCCGGTGATAGAGCCACCAAAACCTGAAATGAAACCAGTCGTTAAGCCTAAAAAAGTCGTTGAAAAAATCAAGCCCATTGAACAACCGACAGAACGCTTGGTTGAAGCGACGACAGAACAGCCAGTTGTAGAAGAAGCGCCAGCCGCACCTGTTGAGCCTGTAAAAGTTGCCGAAACGCCTAAAGCGCCACCGGTTGTCGAAAAAGTAGTTGAAGAAAAAATTGAACCGCCACGCTTTGGTGTGTCTTATTTGAATAATCCGGCACCCGATTACCCGGCAACTTCACGCCGATTAGGCGAAGAAGGCCGCGTGCTGATGAAAGTATTGGTTTCTGCAGAAGGTAAAGCTGAAGATGTGCAAATTGAAACAAGCAGCGGATCAGAGCGCCTGGATGATGCGGCGATGCAAGCGGTCAAACGCTGGCGCTTTATTCCCGCCAAGAAAAACAACCAGGCTTTAAGTGCCTACGTGATTGTGCCGGTAAAGTTTTCACTGGATAGCTAAGCAAAAAGTATAGAAAAACGTTTTAAATAAAAGGAAGCAACATGCAACAAACAACAGAATTTGATAGCCTGGCATTTATTATGCAGGGTGGTTTTGTCTCCATTACGGTAGCATTAATCCTGCTGATTATGTCAGTCGCAAGCTGGTATTTTATGATAGTAAAAACCGTGCAAGGCATCCAGTTAAAAAGCGCGTTAAAGCGTTACATTGCCGAATTCTGGCAAGCGCCAAACCTGCAATCGGCAATCATGATGATTAAAATCGATTCGCCGGCGCACGAATTAGCCGCTAATGCGGTAGATGCAGCGCATCATCACCAATTGCATGCGACAAAGCACATTGAAGAGTCGTGTAGCTACGATGAGTTTATCGCGCGCAGCATGCGCCGCAGTGTAGCGCAGACTACGGCTAAGCTTGAGTCAGGCTTATCGGTATTAGCCTCTGTAGGCAGTGTGTCACCATTCGTTGGCTTATTCGGCACGGTATGGGGCATTTACCATGCATTGGCCAGCATCAGTGCCAGCGGCCAGGCGACTTTAGACAAAGTAGCAGGGCCAGTAGGTGAGGCATTGATTATGACGGCGATCGGTTTGGCCGTGGCGATTCCTGCTGTATTGGCTTACAACGCGTTTGTGAAACAAAACCGCATCATTACAGCCACCTTAGACAGCTTTGGGCAAGATTTGCATGTGCTATTGACGACTGGCGCGCCTTTGATCGTTAAACCGCAAAATGCCAAAAATCAGCACAATGTTAAAACATTGCATACCCAAAACGCTAAACCAGTGGGAGTGCCAGCATGATAGGTGGCAATGCTTCTAACAATGAGGCGCACACGCAGCCCATGAGTGAAATCAACACCACGCCCTTAGTGGATGTGATGCTGGTTTTATTGGTGATCTTTATTATTACCGCACCACTATTAACGCATGCCGTAAAGATTGATTTGCCACAAGCCACCAGCCAGACCTTACCGGAAGAACCGGAAGTGATTACCTTGGCGATAGACGGCACTGGCAAGACTTACTGGAATGACGCACCGCTTGTGCAAGGCGAATTGAAACAAAAGTTATTACAAGCTGCCGATGTTAAACCGCAACCGGAACTACAAATCCGTGCAGATAAAGAAACCAAATACCAAGTGCTGGCAGAAGTGATGGCAGATGCACAGAATGCCGGGATTACTAAGTTGGGTTTTGTCAGCGAACCCAAGTAAAAATCACCTTTTACTAACCGCAAATATTTCGTAAATATTTGCGGTTTTTTTATAGCCA
>JAZKEN010000071.1:0-4755 GCA_040387035.1 Pseudomonadota bacterium
CCGTAACCAGGCACAGCAGGCGGCTCAAAGAACTCTACGATGGCACCAAAGTCCTTGGTTTTCTCTTCCAGCTCCTCAATGATTTGATGCACGGATTTATCACGCTTTGACCAGTCTTTCAGGTTGATCAGGCAAGTACCCGCGTTAGAGCCACGGCCTTCAGTCAGAATCTCATAGCCTGCTAATGAGGAAACCGAGGCGATGCCCTCAATTTTCTGTGCTTCCTTTTGTAGCTCACGTGCGACTTTGTTGGTCGATTCAAGTGTGCTGCCAGGGGGCGTTTGAATAATGGCATAGATCTGGCCTTGGTCTTCACCTGGAATAAAGCCGGAAGGCAAGGTTTTGTTTATAAAGAATGTTCCAAAGGCAAAAGCCGCCAGCACCAAAATAGTCACCGTGCGTAGCGTCACAATCTTGGTCAATAGGTTGGTGTATCGGCCTGTTAATCGCTCAAACCAACGGTTAAACATATCGATGAAAAAGCTAATCGGCGTTTTGCGTTTTGGCTGGCCATGGTTGTTTTTCAGCAGCATGGCGCACAAAACAGGGGTTAGGGAAAGTGCTACCACCCCAGAAATAACAATAGATGACGCCATGGTGATTGAGAATTGGCGATAGAAAACGCCAACTGGCCCCGTCATAAATGCCACAGGGATAAATACCGCTGTCATCACCAGGGTAATGGCAACAATAGCACCACCGATTTCGCCTAACACTTGCTGTGTGGCTTTGTAGGGAGTGAGGTCGGCGTGCTCTTCCATTTTGGCATGCACGGCTTCTACCACCACAATCGCATTATCGACCACAATCCCGATTGCCAGCACCAGTGCGAATAGCGTAATCAGGTTAATGGTTATGCCGAATACCTGCATAAAGGCGAATGTACCGATTAATGATACAGGCACCGCTAAAATGGGAATCAGCGTTGAGCGCCAATCACCCAAGAAGATAAACACCACCAAAGCCACTAAAATAAAGGCTTCTACTAAGGTATGCAGTACTTTTTCGATGGATGCATCCAGGAATTTTGAAACGTCATAGTCGATTTCATATTCCATACCTGCCGGAAACGAGCCTTTCAACTCCTGCATTTTTTCTTTAACCTGATCAATCACCTCCGTCGCATTACTACCGTAGTTTTGCTTCAGGATAATTGCAGAAGAGGGGTAGCCGTCTTTGTTGGAGTAGATGTCAAAGAATTCACTGCCTAACTCAATCTTAGCCATATCTTTTAGTTTAAGAATTTCACCATCTGAATTGGCGCGAATAATAATATCGCCATACTCTTCCGGCTTGTTGTAGCGGCCTTTATAGACCAGCACATACTCTTTGGATTGCGCAGATATGCCAGAGCTTTGACCTAAGCGGCCAGGGCGGCCAATAATACTTTGCTCACCAATCGCTTTCATCACTTCTTCGATTGAGACTTTATACGCGCGCATCCTGTCTGGATCCAGCCAAACACGCATCGCATATTGGCGGCTACCCAAAATCTTGGCACTGGCAATACCGTTAACGCGTTGAATTTCGGGGATAACGTTGACGTTGGCATAGTTGAATAAAAACTTCTCATCCGCGTTTTTATCCTTACTGAACAGGTTGATGTACATCAGCATGCTGGGCTGCACACGCTCAACCACCACACCTTCCAGCTGCACCAGTTCAGGCAAACGGCTCATCACCTGATCCAGCCGCGTTTTGACGTTGATCATGGCCTGGTTAGGGTCTGTGCCTAAGCCAAAAATCACCTGTATCGTCGCCTCACCGGCACTGGTGGCGTCAGATACAATGTATTTCATGCCTGGCACGCCGTTAATGGCGCGCTCAATGGTAATCAAGGACGATTGCACCAGCACATCGGCACTGGCACCCGGATAAGCCAACGACACAATGACGCGAGGTGGGGCAATATCAGGGAATTGAGAAGTTGGTAAGGTCCTGATCGACAAAAACCCTAGAAACACGATAATCAGCGATAGCACGATGGCCATCACTGGTCTTTTAATGAAAATATTAAACATGGCTAGTTTCTTCTTTCACTATTCGGCGTGCAGGTTTAATTGTGAAATGACTTTTTCGGCTTGCTGAATGTTCATCTCGATTTTTTGGCCGTTATGCACTTTGCGCAAACCTTCTAGAAGCACTTTGTCGTTTTCGTTCAGGCCGCTTTTAACAATAAACACATACGGTTGCTCAGCTGCGATAGTGATCAGTCTTTGCTCTAATTTATTTTCCTTATTCACCACATACACATAGGTCTTGTCCAAAATTTCAAAGGTGGCTTTTTGCGGAATAATCAACGCATTCTTGTAAGGAATCGCGATTTGAATATTGCCGGTTTCACCGTGCCTGAGTATTTGCTTGGGATTAGGGAAAACCGCCCTGAATTCGATATTGCCGGTTTTGTTGTCAAAGTCGGCCTCAATGGTTTCAATTTTGCCTGCCTGGTCAAATATTGCGCCATTGGCCATTTTTAATTGCACATTTACCGGGTTCTTGTCGATCTTGTTGGTCTTGTAATCCAGGTATTCAGACTCGGGGACGTTAAAATAGACCCACATCTTGCTGATATCCGATAGCGTGGTGAGCAAGTCACCTTCAGCGACCAGGCTGCCGTTTCGCACATTAAAATGATCCATAACGCCGCTAAATGGCGCGTTGATATTGGTAAAGTTCAAGTGCGTTTGCGCTAGCTTTACCTCTGCATAGGCTTTATCCAACTTGGCCTTTGCCAGCGATAACTCATTAGGCGAAACAATGTTTTTATCGGTAAGTGCTTTAGTATTTTGATATTCGATATGCACCATTTCGGCCTCAGCCTTGGATTTTTGCAAATCCACTTCGTACAGGTTGGGCATGATTTTGAACATGCGCTGGCCTTGGGCCACAGATTGGCCTTCATCCACGAAAATATCCTGTATGTAGCCGCGTTCTAAAGCCCTTAACTCAATGTGCTTAAAAGCATGAATCTGGCTGACATACTCCTTGATAATGGAGGTGTCTTTGCGCAAAGGCTGCGTCACCTCAAATTTAGCGACTTCTTCTTTTGGCTCTGGCGCCGGGTGGCAACCACTTAGAACTACTATCGCCATGCTTAAAACTACAAATAATTGATTGATCATATTCATTTCTATTTAAAAAAATATAAAGAAAGAGGACGCTATGCATTGCACTTCATCATTCATGGCACAGTTTTAACTATTGCATCACATCAAATTGAGGTGTGCTGGCGTGTGTAATGGGCGTGATGAGGTGAGCGATTGCGCTCAATTGGGGCAATAAACAGATGATGCTTTTAGGTTGTTGCGTTTAACACATGCGAGGGATAGCGCTTGCGATTCATGACTGCATACGCAGTATTCATCGAAACATTACTCATGGACAGTGTGGTATTACGTGGTGTGCCGGCTTAATTGGATTAAGCGGTAACCAGGCCTATGCAAACATCGGTTTAAGCCGATGGATACAGCGGCGGAGAGCGGGGTTGAATGTGGTAAAGAAAGGTAAGGCGCGGTGTAACGATGCTTCGGTTTAAAACGCTAGAGAGGATTTGCGCCACGCAAACAAATAGAAAGCTGGTGGCCAGAAAATCGGGTGAATCACTGTGCGGCGGCAACGAATCCGAATCATTCAGGAACTCTTGCATTTCAATAACACGCACGCTAGGCGTGTCATCACCATAAGTGGTGCTATTCGAAAATTGAAAAACAAATGCAAAGCCAACCACGGCAATCAGCATTGTTAGTAATAACAATCTGATTCGTAACGCAACTGAATTTGAGTTGTGATTCATCGGTTTAGTGGATGGCTTTGTAGGATAGCTTTGTTTTATATGGTTTTCATTTAAACGCCATCAATGACCGGCTTTATTTTAAGTCAGCCATTGATTATAGCGGGCGATTGTATTGGAAATAAACTACTTTGACAACGAATCCATTTAAAGCATCAGTAACGGATGACTATGTGTGCGTTCATATAGTTCGATAAGGCACTAAAAAATCATCCGCATGCTTGTATTTTGGCACTAATTTAAGGCCCTGTTTAGGGCGCTAGTTTATAAAACCGGTTTTCCAATGTTTTACCCGTTTTTAGTTTATCCAGTTGGCTGCCGGCGCTATCACCCAGGCGGGTCAGGCGGTCATCAGGGTGCGGATGTGTCTTGAATAGCAGGGCGACACTATTGTCCGACTTATTGGTTTGACCAATGGTTTGCAAAACTTCAGCCAAGCCATACACATCGTAGCCAGCACGCGCGGCCAGTATTATGCCCATGCGATCCGCTTCGTACTCTGCACTTTTATCCAAACTACGTGCACTGATTTCAGCGCCACTGCCAATGGCTTTTTGTGCAATTTGATTGTTTTTGCCAAATTTATCGGTGATCAAACTCGCGCCAATATTCACTAACTGCTGTTTTTGCAGCACTTTTAATTGGTGCTTTTGCACAATATGGGCGATTTCATGCCCCAATACGCCTGCCAGCTGCGCTTCATTACGTAATTGCAGGTACAGGCCCTTGGTAATCAGCACATAGCCGCCAGGTGCTGCAAAAGCATTCAAGTCACTGCTTTCAATCACGCCGAATTTCCAGGGCAGGTCAGCGCGCTCAGATTGATTCGCCACGATGCGTCCCACTTTATTGACGTATTTCTGTAAGGCTTCATCTTTCACCAAGGGCGCCGCGCCCAGTAAACTACCGGTGATTTCGCGCCCCAGAGCGATTTCTTCCTGCTTGCTAGGATTTTTCCAATTGAA
>JAZKEN010000071.1:4855-12559 GCA_040387035.1 Pseudomonadota bacterium
GCTTGTTCACCGCATTCCAATTGAAGCACCGCTTGTGCAAACAACCTGCGCCACTGTGACGCCAGGCTGATTGCCTGCTGGTTGGCTAGTATGCCTTCATGCAAGGCATAACGCGCGGCCGTTGTATTTGGCAGACCAAGTTTGGCAATTATATGCGGTAATTGTTCACTAATGGCCTGGGCATCCTGCTTGGCACTGGCGGCATACTCAGCGTGATTGGCGGCAAACAACCAACTTACTACCACCATATCGCCAAACAAACCCCAGATCCCGCTCTGCGTGCCATGCATGATCTCAATGGAATTAGGCGTTTTGCTGCTTAATTCAATCTCGCGTTTCAGTTTTTTCAGCAGCGCATCGCTTAACGCTTCCTTGCTTTCTACCAGGATAGGCATCATCAGCACGCTATGCTCTGCGGCATCTGATTTCACGCCGAATGCCAACCAGCGTTGCAGGGCGCGGTCTGTGGCTAGCGCATAGATTTTGGCGATACCAAACAGCGCAACCGCCCACAGGATAGGGGCTGTCAGGTCTAAATAGGTGTTGCTGATATTGATCGCAATATAGGAGAGCACCAGCAGACCAATCTGGCTGCCGGTGAAAATGGAGTTGAATTTATCACGATCGACTTTGAGGTAAAACGCCAGGGTGGTCAGCCAAATCAGTAGTAAGCTTAAAAACACATAAGGTGTTTTGCCGCGCCATACTTTTAAATAGTCACCATGTTTGACATTATCGATAGCGGTGGCCAGGATTTCCACCCCCGGAAACTGTTTATCCATGGCGGTGGGCTTGATATCAAACAAGCCCGGCGCTGTAGAGCCGATAATCACGATTTTATCGGTGAACTCATTCTGCGGCCGCGTTTTATTTTTGCTCGCTAGATCAGTAAAAACATCACTGAAGCTGGCATAGGTGTAGGTGAACGGTTTGCCGCGCCAATTGATCAGCATATTTTGTGGCAGCTTATCCGTTTTGGCTCCGCTAAACTCGCCTACAACTTTGGGCAGGGAGGGTAAGCGCCAGCCTGATTGCTCATGAAACATGCGGTATTCGCGCACAATGCCGTCGTTATCCGGGTATACATTATGCGTGCCCAAGTGATTGGCTTTTAGCGCGCCCTCAAGAAACGGTAATATAGCTGCCACTGTTGCGCCTTTATCGGCATTTGTATTGGCTACTAAGCCGGGAATTTGTGCGTATTTGAGTTGGCTTAGTGCATCCTGGCTGGCATCTAAGCGCAGGATTGGGAAGAAGGTATTATCGGATGCTGCAATCACTTCATTAAAATAAGCGTCTGAATCCGCGTTATAGATATCGGCGTCGCTAAACACAATATCAAACACAATCGCTTTGGGGTGTTGCGCTTGGATATTCTCTACGAACTCACCCAACACCTGGCGCGGCCACGGCCAGCGGCCATACTCTTTGGCAAACGCCGCCAGGCTTGCTTCGTTGATATCCACAATCACAATGTCTTGATCTGCGGCTGGCTTAATAACGCGATTTTTCACCATGAAGTCGAACGCTTTATCGCGCATATTTTCGCCGACATGAAACAAGCTGGCGTCCAGCAACACCAGCAGGGTGAAAAGGGTGGCTAAATAGATGTAGAAATTGTTTTTGAGCTTACGCGTTAAATTGGCTAGCCATTGGCCTAACAGCAGTTTGAGTTTAATCATATGATTTTAATTATAAAAGTGAAAGTCGCACGGGTTTGTAATGGCTGATTTATAATATCAAGTTATGAATGAAATTATAATATCACTTTTAGTGTTAGCACTTATTTTGCTGGCCTGGCTGGCTTGGCGCGAGTTTTCAAATAGCAATACTAGCGCTTTGCTGAACCAGCTGGAAGATAAGCACCGCTTGATGTTGCTGGATTTAAACGATGGCTTGAACAAGCTGGCAGACCGCTTGAATGCTGTTTCTCAAGACAGTGGCGAACGCTTGAAGTCTTCCGTTTCACTAGAATTACAAGCCACGCGTGATGCCATGCAGGCGCTACAGCTTGCGCAAAATAGCAGCCTGGCGCAGACGCGCGAAACAGTGCTGGAAACGCTGCATAAAACCTTAAGCGAGCAAGGTAAGTCGCAGCAAAGCCTGATTACCGACACCATGCTAAAAGCCACTACAACCTTAACGCAAAGCGTGGAAAGCCTGGGCAAAATAGTCGATAGCCGCTTGGAACAAATTGGCGGAAAAGTGTCTGAACGATTAGATGAGGGCTTTAAAAAGACCAATGAAACGTTTATCAGCGTGATGGAACGCTTGGCTACCATCGATGAAGCGCAAAAGAAAATCGATGGCTTGACCGTGAATATGGTCAGCCTGCAAGAACTATTGGGCGATAAGCGCAGCCGCGGTGCTTACGGTGAGGTGCAGTTAGAGGGTTTGGTGCGTAACGTACTGCCAAATGACAGCTTCAAGATGCAGCATACTTTTGAAAACGGTGTACGTGTCGATTGCGCGCTTTTCCTGCCGCAGCCAACCGGTATCGTTGCTGTAGACAGCAAATTCCCGCTTGAAAACTACCATAAGATGTTTGATAGCAGCCTGCCGGAAGCGACGCAGAATGCGGCAGAGAAACAGTTCAAGGCCGACGTTAAAAAGCATGTGGACGACATTGCCAGCAAATACATCATCCACAATGTCACTAGCGATGGCGCGGTGATGTTTATCCCGGCGGAAGCGGTGTTTGCCGAGATTCATGCTTATCACCCGGAAATCATTGATTATGCGATGAATAAGCGCGTCTGGCTGGTTTCGCCCACCACGCTGATGGCGGTGCTGAATACCGCGCGCGCCGTACTGAAAGATGTAGAAATGCGCAAGCAAGTACACATTATTAAAGATGAGCTTGGCAAGCTGAGCAAAGACTTTGAGCGCTTTGATGTGCGCATGAAAAAACTGGCCGATAATATCCGCCAGGCCCACGACAACGCGCAAGAGGTTCACATTAGTAGCCAAAAAATCACCAATCGCTTTAAACAGATCGAGCGCGTTGAATTAAGTAATCAGCCACTGGATTTGCTGGATACGATTGATGATGTTTTAGATGATAAAAAAGATTAAGAAAACAATTTAACACTATGAAAATAAAAGTATTATATTTTGCAAGAATTAAAGAAGCCGTGAATTACTCGACTGAAGAGGTTGATTTGCCGAATGACATTGTAACGATTACCGCACTTAAAAATTGGCTGGCATTGCGCGGTGAAACCTGGGCGAATTTGTTTAGCGGTAAGCAGGTGGTGCGCGCTGCGATCAACCATACCTTGGTAGATGATTTGGCCGCAATCCAAGCCAATGATGAAGTGGCTTTTTTCCCACCCGTTACCGGTGGTTAAACTAGTTTGGTGATTTAGATGACAGTATTTGTGCAGACTGACGATTTTGATGTGGGTGTGCAACTCAATCAGCTTAGGTTGGCTAACCCGAATACTGGCGCTTTAGTCAGTTTTGTGGGGCAGGTGCGCGATATTAACGATGGCGATGTGATTAATACGCTGACTTTAGAGCATTACCCGGGCATGACCGAAACTGCGCTGCAAGCGATTGAAGCAGAGGCAAAGTCGCGCTGGGATATTATGGATAGCCTGATTATCCATCGCGTGGGCACACTGGAACCTTTGGATCAAATCGTATTGGTTGCAGTGGTGAGCGCGCACCGCGGTGAGGCTTTTAAATCCTGTGAATTCATCATGGATTACCTGAAAACCCAAGCGCCATTTTGGAAAAAAGAAGCCACTACGCAAGGTGAGCGCTGGGTAGAGGCTAAGCTAAGCGATGATTTAGCGCTTAAGCAGTGGCAAAAATAGAATACAGTTTCAAACAGACCTAACTACAAATACTAAAGTAACCATGCAAAAACTAAAGCCAGTCGATTTAAACGCCACTATTCTTTTAAACAATTTTACGTTTAACAGTACAGCCGATTTGTTGGACAATAACGCAGGTTATCAGCCCAATATACATGGCTGGGTGGCGCAAAGCGAGGCGAAAAAATCGGCTTTGTTCGGCCTTAAAATGCAGCAATCAGGCTTTAACGTGCTGGTGCTTGGGGCTCAAGGCAGCGGGCGTACATCATTGATGCAGAGTGCCATGCATGAAGCGGCTAAGCATAATGGCTTGCCAGTAAATGGTCGACAGTTATCGGATCTAGTCGCACTTTATCATTTCGAGCAGCCTAACCAGCCCACTTTAATCAAGCTGCCTGTTTCATATGCGGCCAAACTGCGCACCGAAATGGATGCATTTGCGCGGGCGCTGATGATGGAAATGCCCAATTTTGTAGCGAGCGACAATCCACAAAACATGCTTGCGCTGGCTGAAGAGTGGCTAGATAAATCGATTGCAGCGCTCAATCAGGCCTTTGTCACTTGCGAGCCTGAATTAGGTGCTTATTTTAAGCTGTTAAAGCAAGAGGTTGTTGCCTATCTAAAAGCCTGGCAGCCTTCAACCATTAGCGACTCAGACAATGCTTTAGAAGGCTTGATTAATGAGGCTTTTTTTGCGCGTTTTAGGGTGAATGTGCTGGTGGATAATCGCGCCACTTTTGAGCAGCAATTAAACCAGCCGATTATTGATGATAATGACCCCAGTTTGCAATCGCTGTTCGGTGGTGTAGAAAGCGCCAGCGATAGCGCGATTTCACCCGATTTCACGCGCTTGCGTGCTGGTAATTTACATAAAGCCGATGGCGGTATGCTGTTGCTGCATTTGCGTGATTTGCTTAATGATGAGCAAAATGGCACACAAATCATCGAAAAATTGCACCGTTTCTTGCGCAATGGCAGCCTGCAAATCGAAGATGCCGGCAACAACGCGCAAAGCTCCGGCTATGTGGCGAACAATACCTTATTACCGTTGAAAGTGAAGCTGGTACTGATTGCCACGCGTGAAGACTTTTATGATTGCCTGGATGAGCAGCCCGATTTCTTTAATTATTTTCCTATCAAGGTCGAGTTTGCAGAACGCATTTCAGCCACGCCTGAAAACTATGCGGCGATTGCAGGCTATGTAGCGCAGAAATGCGCGCAGCACCATACGGCGCACTTTACCAAAGAAGCGGTTGCCGCATTGATCGGTGCTTTACAGCGCCTGGAAGAGGACCAGGCGCGCATCAGCACCAACTTTGCATTTTTAGAGCGCTTGATATTAGAAAGCGCGGCGTTTTCGAATGATGCTAGCCTGGTGACCGCAGAGCATGTGCAGGCCGCGATGCAAGCTAAATCGACCCGTAACCAGTATTTTGAATCGCAAATCCGCGATTCGATCATTGATAACGAGCTATTGATTCAGGTGCATGGCGAAGTGATCGGGCAGGTCAATGGTTTAACGCATATCGAGTTGGGGGATGCCAGTTTTGGCTCGCCGATCCGTATTACTGCACGCTGCTATCCCGGCGGCAAAGGCCTGATTAATATTGACCGCGAAGTGAATATGAGTGGCCCGAATCATGATAAAGGCATCTTTATTTTGCAAAACTGGCTCAGTGCCAGTTTCAGCCATTTGGCACCGTTAAGCTTAAATGCATCGCTGGTGTTTGAGCAGGAATACAATGGCGTTGAAGGTGATTCGGCCTCTTGCGCAGAGCTATTTGCCTTGCTTTCAGCCTTGGCTGGCCTGCCCATTAGCCAGGGTATTGCCGTCACCGGCGCACTCAATCAATTTGGCGAGGTGATGCCGATTGGCGGTGTGAATGAGAAGATTGAGGGCTATTTCAGGGTATGCCAGGCTTTGGGTTTGGATGGCAAGCAGGGTGTCATCATCCCCAAGCGCAATCAGCGCCATTTGCTACTGGATGTAGCGGTGGTTGAGGCCGTGAAGCAAGGCCAGTTTCATATTATTACCATTGACCATGTGCTGGAAGGCATTGAATATTTAACGGGCTTGGCGGCAGGAAGCCAGGATGTGACAGGGATTTACTCACCGAATACGGTAATGGGCCATGTGCAAAACGTGCTGGCCAATTACCGCAAAACGCTGGAAAGCAACCAGCCTTACCAGCAGCAAAAACAGCTTAATCTGATCAATTAAGTATGGTGTCTTTAAAAGAAAATACAGCAAAACAGGAGCCCGCTGACGATAAATGCCGTTTAGACAAGTGGCTGTGGGCAGCGCGGTTTTATAAAACCCGCAGTATTGCCGCCGATGCGGTAGAGGGTGGCAAAGTGCGGGTAGATGGTGACCGCGCTAAAACCGCCAAGGAAGTTAAAACGGGGATGTTGGTCAGCATCCGCAATAAAGATTTTGAAATTGAGGTGGCGGTGACGGGCTTATCCAATGTTCGCCGCGGCGCGCCAGAAGCTGCCTTGCTATATGCCGAAACCGAACAAAGTAAAAGCAGGCGCGAAAATGCCAAAATTACGCGTGAGGCGGATTTTGGTATTAGGGAAAGAGGCGCAGGTAGGCCGACTAAACGTCAGCAACGCGATATCAAAAAATTCACCGGTATGTAGTTAAATAACGACAACTTCTGTAAACAATTATTAACTAGACGCTAACTAAGCCTAAAATACCCAGTCGGGTAGTATTCGTTCCCAATTCACTATTCTAAGATGCCAACAAATTATTAGTATTGTTGGTTATGAAAAATTATTTTTATATTCGAATTTTATATATATGCGCCTTTTCATGCATTTATACAAAATCAGTATTAGCGGCGGAGCTACCAACTGTTGGTGAGCGTAGGCAAGCCGCTGTGCAGCAGGCGCGCGAAGGTAAGTTCGATCAATCACTGCCACAACTAGCGGCCCTGGTAGCCGAGTCACCTAAAGATATTGGCATTGTTGCCGATTATATTGTTGCGTTGACTTGGGCCAACAAAAATAAACAAGCCTTGGAAATCGCACAAACGATTGAACTGCAAACGGCGCCAATCTATTGTGTGAATGCCTTGGCCAAAGCGGCACGCAACGACGGTGATTTTAAACAAGCACTTAACCTTTATGAACAGCTAATCAGTCGTCAACCAGGCAATTTAGACCCGGTCTTTGGCAAGACGCTGGCGCTGATCGACCTGAAAGAGTTCAAGCAGGCAGAAGCGCAATTATCAGTGTTGCGCAATCGTTATCCCAATAATCCGGAAGTATATCGAGCCATGTCGTACCTGGGGCAGGCGACCCAGCAGCCGATCGTGGTGATAGACGCCAATACGCGCTTACTGGCCATAAATCCGCAAGATAACGAGGCAGCAGGCTTGTTAATCAAGGCCAGCAATGAAGCCGGCGCCAGCCAGCAAGCGGCATTACTGGCCAAAAAATACCCAAATGCGGTTGACCAAAATACCTTAAATCGAATTACCAATGATAGTGCGGCACACCATATTGCATGGGGCCACTACGCACCGCAGACGCCAGCAGAGCGTTTTTCGGATATCGATATTGCCTTGGCCAAATTAGATGCCGTATGCCGTTGTGACTGGGCGCAGCTGGATTTAACCAATAGCCAAAACAAGAACCTGCTATTTGACCGCATCGTTGCCCTGCGTGATCGCTACCGCATGCAGGAAGTGGTTGCGCATCACCAACAGCTGCTACAGGCTAAGGTTGATGTGCCCGATTATGTATTGAATGCTTTAGGCGATGCTTATTTATACCTGCGCAAACCAGAGCAGGCCTTAGCGCTCTACAACGAATCTCTCAGCAAAAATCCACAAAATGTGCAAATCCGCTTTGCCAAGTTTTATGCATTGATTGA
>JAZKEN010000071.1:12659-21274 GCA_040387035.1 Pseudomonadota bacterium
CAGGCAAAAGTGAATCTTGCCCATAGCCACCTGGATTTGCGCGACTGGAAAGTAGCAGAAAACGAAATCAAGCCGCTGGCTAGAGACTACCCTGAAAACAGTACGGTAAGCGAGTTGGAACGGCGCTGGCAGCTGCATAACAAGCGGCAGTTGATTGTGGATGCCAATACGACTGGCGCTTCTGGCGGCACGTTTGGTAGCCGCGAAAATATCATCAATGCGCAACTCTATTCACGGCCATTCAATGACCATTACCGTGCCTTTATAGCAAGCAATTATGACAAGTCCAGCTTTGAAGAAGGCGCTGGTACCGCTACCTTTGCCGGCGGCGGCCTTGAATATACCGATAGGGACTGGCGTTTAACAGGCGCTATCGGTGGCGCAGGGGCAGATGCCAGCGGGCTGAATATCGCTATGAATGCGGAATACAGGTTGGATGACTACTGGTCTTTTGGCTCTGGCTTAGAGCTTAACTCCAACCAGATGCCATTGCGCGGACTGAAAGAGGGCACCAATGCCGATTTGCTGTATGCCACTGCGCGCTATCGCTGGAGTGACCTGGCCAGCGTTGATCTGGGCGCCAATTATATGGTGATGGAAGATGGCAATCAGAGGCAAGCACTAAGTGTGGCATTCGATAATCGCCTAATTACCCAGCCGCATTACAAACTTAACCTGCATACACGCCTGGATGCTTCAAAAAACGATGAACAAGGTGTGCTGTATTTTAACCCTGAGCGCGATCTGGAATTAGGTGTCGTAGCCGATAACGTATGGACCCAGTGGCGCCGCTATGACCGTTCGTTTAGCCACCGCCTGCAATTAGGTGTTGGGCAATATTGGCAGAAAAATTATGGCTCTAACAGCACCTGGATGGTGAGCTACGAGCAGCAGATCAAATGGGATAACAGCCTGGAATTTGCCTACGGTGTGCGCCGTAACCGACATCCCTACGACGGCGTAGATGAATACTTTACCCAATACTTTTGCAGGCTTAACTGGTTGTTTTAATTAAATGATGAAAATACTTTTATTGATAGTGATGCTGCTGATGAGTGGTATGGCATCCGCCGATACGCAGCCATTTCAGGTCCTGTGCTATCACGACGTGCGTGATAATGTGGACGGCGATCTGGACGCGGATTCGACCGCGATTTCCAGCAAAAACCTGGCCCGCCATTTTGCCTGGCTGCAAGCGCATGGCTATCACCCGGTAAGTATCAATGATGTGATCAACGCAAAAGCGGGCAAAAAAGTCTTGCCGGCGAAACCGGTATTGCTCACCTTTGATGACGGTTATCAAAGTTTTTACACCCGTGTTTATCCCTTATTAAAATTGTACAACTATCCTGCTACCTTTGCTTTAGTGGGTAGCTGGCTAGAAGTGGAAAACGGCAAGCTGGTGAGCTACGGTGACGAGCAAATGCCGCGCGAGCACTTTTTATCCAAGGCGCAAATCAAGGAAATCGCTGACTCCGGTTTAGTCGAATTTGCATCACATAGCTACGATTTACACCATGGCGTATTGGCTAATCCGCAAGGCAATCAAACGCCTGCTGCGGTGACCTTGCAATATGATGCGGCTAGCCAAAGTTATGAATCAGAGGCGGAATATACAAAACGCATCCAATCCGACTTGCAGGCTAATAATCAGCTGATCAAAAAACTGACGGGTAAATCGCCACGTGTGATGGTGTGGCCTTATGGCGCCAATAATAATCAAGCCATTGAAGTGGCAAAACAGCTTGGCATGCCAATCACGTTGACCTTGAGTGAAGCTGGCTTGCCCAATACCGGAGACTTAAGCCAAATAGGGCGCTATCTGGTGGATGGCAATCAATCAGAAGTGTTTTTAGCGGATTTATCAAAAGCACTGCCGCCAACTAACAATCAACGGGTCATGCATATAGATTTGGACTATGTGTTTGATAAAGACGCGGCACAAATGGCGCGTAACCTGGATATTCTATTGGACAGGGTGCAGTCATTGGCGCCCAGCACCGTTTATCTACAGGCATATTCTGATCAAAATGGCGATGGTGTAGCGGAGTCTGTTTACTTTCCCAGCCGCCATGTTGCCATGCGTGCCGACCTGTTTAGCCGGGTGGCTTGGCAATTAAGGACGCGCGCCAATGTCCAGGTCTATGCCTGGATGCCGGTGCTGGCGTTTGAGTTGAATGACAAGCAAAAGCAGCTGGCGTTGCAAGTGGTATCAACCAATCCGGCGGCTGATAAAAATGCCTACAAGCGCTTATCACCATTTTCTGATGAAGCCAGGCAAATCATCAAGGATATTTATACGGATCTAGGCGCGCATGCGCAGTTTGCCGGCATTCTTTTCCATGACGATGCCACGCTTTCAGAAAACGAAGATGATAGCCAATTCGCACGCAGCGCTTACCAAGCCAGGTTTAAGCAAGACAATCTTGCCGCAATCAAAACCAAGCCAGCGGATGCCAACAGCTTAATGGTGATGAAAAGCCGTCGCCTCACACAATTTACGCTTGAGCTGGCGCAAATTTTAAAACGCTACCAGCCGGAGCTGAAAACAGCACGCAATCTATACGCACCGGCCATGCTTAACCCGCAAAGTGAGCGCTGGTTAGCGCAAAACTACCAGGATTTTTTAGCGGCATACGACTATACGGCGGTAATGGCCATGCCTTTGATGGAAGGCGCTGAAAATCCTAAAACATTTTTAACGGCACTGGTTAATACCGCAAAAACCACGAAAAACGGCTTGCAGAAAACCGTATTTGAGCTGCAAGCGCGTGACTGGAAAACCAAGCAGGCGCTACCTGCAAATGACTTGATTGCCCACATGCAAACGCTAACAAAAGCTGGCGCATGGCATTTGGGCTATTACCCGGATGACTTCTTGAATAATCAACCAGAGATTGAGGCGATCAGGCCTTATATCTCATCGCGCATCTATCCTTATTTGCCAAATTTACCAAAGGCAAAGTGATGACTAAGCGCGTGAAAATCCGGATGAAGAAAGCTTAATATGTGGTACCAGAACTTATCAGAATGGTTATTGGGTTTTGCGTTTTATTACCCATTGTTTATGGCCTACTTATGGATGGCGGGTGCGCTTTACTACTACTTTAGTAAAGAGCGTAAAGAGCCATTGTATACCGAAGCGCCGGAGCTGCCGGAATATCCGCCCGTATCGGTGCTGGTGCCTTGCTTTAATGAGGGAACCAACGCCTATGAAACCATAGCGGCATTGTTAAAGCTCAATTATCCCAACTATGAAATCATCGCCATCAATGACGGCAGCAAAGATAACACCGCAGAAATCATTGACGATATCGCCAGCAAACATCACAACGTCAAAGCCATCCAGCTGGCCAGCAACCAGGGCAAAGCCATGGCGCTTACCGTAGGTGCCATGATGTCATCCAATGAATATTTAGTCTGTATTGATGGTGATGCGGTACTGGATACCAACTGTATCAGGTGGATGATGCGGCAATTTCTGGCTAGCCCCAGGGTTGGCGCGGTTACTGGTAATCCACGTATCCGCAATCGCTCTACTTTATTAGGCCGACTGCAAGTGGGTGAGTTTTCATCGGTGATCGGGCTGATCAAGCGCGCGCAACGGGTCTATGGGCGCGTGTTTACGGTGTCTGGCGTGGTGGCGGCATTTCGCAAATCTGCGCTGCATGAAGTCGGCTACTGGAGCACCAATATGGTGACCGAAGATATCGATATCAGCTGGAAAATGCAGACCAATTACTTTGACGTGCGCTATGAGCCGAATGCGCTGTGCTGGATTCTGATGCCGGAAACTTTACGCGGTTTGTGGAAGCAACGCCTGCGCTGGGCGCAGGGCGGGGCAGAGGTGTTGCTCAAGTTTAAAAGCATATTCCTGGATATCAAGAAGCGCCGTATGTGGCCTGTATATGCCGAACTGGTAGTCAGTATCGCCTGGGCTTATGTAATGTGCGCGATTTTTGTGCTGTGGCTGCTAGGGCAGTTTATCACCTTGCCTTCTTACCTATACATCAGCACGCTTATCCCGGGCTGGAACGGCGTTATCCTGGCCATGACCTGTTTGCTGCAATTTGCCGTCAGTTTGTTTATTGATGGCCGATATGAAGACAGAATCCGCCGTTATTACTACTGGATGATTTGGTACCCCATGCTGTTTTGGGTGATTTCGGCGGCGACAACCGTCATGGGCTTGCCGGCTGCAATTATCAAAGACAGGCATAAACGTGCTACCTGGGTTAGCCCGGATAGAGGCTTACATCAAAAAAGGACATCATCATGAAAAATCCATTGATCATTGAAAAACCTGAATTGCAATCGGCGATGCACCGCTATGGCTGGGGTCTGGTAACGTTTGCATTCTGGAGTATCTACGTCTATTTGTGGCTGCCGTTGATCACCCTGCTTGCCTGGTGGGCAGGTGTTTACTTGTTCAATATTCATATGGTTAAGCTGCAAGGTTACGATGGGCTACTGAGTAAACTAGCCCTGTATTCATTTGTGATTGTATCGTTAAGTGCTTTGCTCATCGGCTGGGCCAATATCGAACGCTTACGCTTTCAAGGGGTAAAACGCCGTCTGGGCCGCGCTGAAATCAGCGCTGGTCAGGTTGCGCATCACTACAAGTTACAAGAAAGCCACTTAGTTGAATTCCGGCAGAAAAAATCCCTGGAAGTCCATTTTTCTGATGAGGGCCATATAGCCAAAATCATCGAATATGTTTGCAAACACAAGGCTTAGGCGAGTTTAAAAAAATAACTAGTCCGCATTTGCTTGCATGAATCATTTAAACATTGGTAAACTTATGTTCAACTATTGAACGGTTGAAGCTTAAGGCGAAATGTTAACTGACGAATATCGTTACAAAATACTCAAAATACTGGAAGCTAATCCGGAAATCAGCCAGCGTGATTTGGCGAGACAGCTGGGTATTAGCCTTGGGCGCGTCAATTTTTGCTTAAAGGCGTTGATCGAAAAAGGCTTGCTCAAAGCCAGCAATTTCCGTAACAGTCAAAACAAGCTTGCTTACATGTACTTTCTTACGCCACAAGGTTTGGAAGAGAAATCCGTGATAACGGCACGCTTTTTAAAAGCAAAGCTGCAAGAGTATGTTAAATTACAAGCCGAAATTGAAGAGCTGCGTAAAGACGCCAATCAATCCTTGAACAACCCATTCCATCAAGTGGAGATACATTCATAATGAGTGATCATTTAAATCGATATGCCATAATTTTGTGTGGCGGATCCGGCACTCGTTTATGGCCGCTGTCGCGTACGTTAAGGCCCAAACAACTGCTGGCATTAAATGGCGAGCAAACATTATTGCAGCAAACCACACAGCGCCTATTGGCACACGTTTCAGCAAAAAATCTATTTACCGTCACGCATGAAGACCATAAATTTGAAGTAAAAGGCCAATTGGCAGAAGTGGCGCTTGATGCCGTCAATAACGTATTGGCTGAGCCGTGTGCCAGGAATACCTTGCCTGCAATCGCTTGGGCCGTGAATCAAATCAATCAGCAAGACCCGGATGCCATGATTGGTGTTTTTGCATCTGACCATTCCATTGATCGAGTTGATGCGTTTTTACAGGCTTGGCAAACGGCCGAGTTAGCCGCTGCGGATGATTACTTGGTATTGCTGGGCATCAAGCCGCACGAGCCTGCAACCGGCTATGGTTATATCAAGCCCAGCCAGCAACTGGCATACAAAGGCGAAATGCCAGTGTTGCAAGTACAGCAATTTGTCGAAAAGCCTGACCTTGAAAAAGCCCAGCAATTTGTGAATGACGGCTATTTGTGGAACAGCGGTATGTTTGTATTTAAAGCACAGGCTTTTACCGCCATGCTGCAAAAATATCAGCCGGAAATGGCACAACAAATCGCTGGCATGGATGAAGAAAATTTTGCCGAGACATATGCCAGTTTTGATAATGTTTCAATGGATTACGGCCTGGCCGAGCTGGCAGAAAAAGTGGCGGTAGTGCCGGTGGATATGGCCTGGAGTGACTTGGGCAGCTGGGATTCAATCTACCAGCGCCACGAAAAAGACGCGCAAAACAATGTCACCCATGGCCAGGTGTTATCGCAAGACACCAGCAATAGTCTGCTGTGGACGGAAACCGGCTTGCTGGCTACTTTAGGCTTGGATAATGTGGTGGTGATTCAAACCGCCGATGCGACTTTGATCTGCGACAAAAGCCGCAGTGAAGATATTAAAACCCTGGTAGCGCAAGTTAAAATACATAACCCAACCCTAACAGAGATTCACCAGACGGTGTTTCGTCCCTGGGGCAGTTACACCGTGCTGGAAGAAGGGTCTAACTTCAAAATTAAGCGCATTGTCGTGAATCCAGGCCAGAAGTTATCGATGCAGATGCACAAGCATCGCGCCGAACATTGGGTGGTTGTTTCTGGAGTCGCTACCATTACCAATAACGAAATCGAATTTACCTTGAACGAAAACCAGTCCACTTATATTTCCAAAACGCATAGGCATCGCCTGGAAAACAAAGGTAGCGAACCGCTGGCCATTATTGAGGTGCAATGTGGCGATTACGTGGGCGAAGACGATATTGTGCGCTTTGACGACGTGTATGGGCGCAAAGTTTAGTTGCGCAAGTTTAATTTATAACTTAATGAATGAATGTTAATTAATGCAATCAAAAAACTCACTTTTTAATCTAATCAGCAGACTTTGGCTACACATAGCGTTAAAACGCCGCAGGCAATTTGGCATATTACTCATCATGATGATTGTTGCCTCATTCACGGAGGTGTTCAGTATCGGGGCTATCCTGCCTTTTTTAGGTGTGCTAACTGCGCCACAAAAAGTCTTTGATCACGCACTCGCACAGCCGGTCATTCAATTTTTAAACCTTACATCACCGGATCAATTATTATTGCCACTCACAGTCTTATTCTGCACAGCGGTATTGATTGCCGGATGTATGAGGGTTTTATTGATTTGGGCAACCATGCGCTTATCTTTTGGAACAGGCTCCGATATCAGCCTTGATATCTATCGCCGCACGCTTTATCAGCCATACGCCGTGCATGCTTCGCGTAATAGCAGTGAGGTGATTTCAGGCATCACCGCCAAAGCCAATACGGTGATTTTTGGTACCTTGATTCCCATTCTCACCATTATCAGCTCCTTGTTTATGCTTTGCGCCATATTAGCCGCGATTATTTATGTAAATCCACTGATTGCCTTCGTCGCATTTGGTGGTTTTGGCTTGCTTTACTTTTCCATTATCAAGTTTAGCCGTAAACGGCTTATATTGACTGGCGATTGCATTGCACGCGAAGGTGCCAATGTACATAAGTCGCTGCAAGAAGGCTTGTCGGGTATTCGCGATGTGTTGATAGATGGTAGCCAGGCGGTTTATTGTCAAATTTACCGTGACTCGGACTTTCCGATGCGCCGTGCCTTGGGTGATCAGTCGTTTATTGGCACAGCGCCGCGCTACCTGATGGAATCCCTGGGTATGCTGTTGATTGCTATTTTGGCTTATATACTGGCTTTCCAGCCCGACGGCGTCTCTAAAGCCATCCCTATTCTAGGTGCGCTGGCGCTTGGCGCGCAACGCTTACTGCCTGTTCTGCAACAAACTTATTCCAGTGTGTCCAGTATCGTTGGCAGCCAGGCATCATTGCGCGATACGCTGGAGTTACTGGATCAACCATTACCAAGCTATATTAATAAGCCTATATCAGAACCCCTGCCATTTAACAAAGCTATTGTGTTAAACCAGCTTTCATTTCGCTATGGCAGCGAATCTGCTTGGGTGCTCAACAAACTTGATGTCAATATCGCTAAAGGCAGCCGGGTAGGCATTATTGGCTCAACCGGGGGTGGCAAAAGCACCATGCTGGATATTGTCATGGGCCTGCTTGACCCATCCGAAGGATCGCTGGAAATTGACGGACGCATCGTTGATGAAACCAACAAACGCGCCTGGCAATCGCACATTGCACATGTGCCGCAAGCTATTTTCTTGGCAGATAGCAGCATTGCAGAAAACATCGCTTTTGGTGTGCCCAAAGCTAAAATCGATTATGAGCGCGTAAAACTGGCTGCCCAGCAAGCACAAATAGCCGATGCAATTGAATCGTGGCCGTTAAAATACAAAACCTTTGTGGGCGAGCGTGGCGTTCGGCTCTCGGGTGGCCAACGCCAAAGAATCGGCATTGCACGTGCTTTATACAAACAGGCCGATGTCATTATTTTTGATGAAGCCACCAGCGCGCTAGATAGCGAAACTGAATTAGCGGTCATGCAGGCAATTGATAACTTAAGCAATAACCTAACCATTATTATTATCGCGCATCGATTAACCACGCTTAAAAACTGCTCACAAATTATCGAATTGGCAGGGGGGCGCGTAAAGCAGGTTGGGTCATATCAAGAGGTTGTAGAAAACCAACATTAACCCACCAGCTAGCAATAATTCTGGAGTGCTTATAAATGGTGACTGTTGCATTGTTCAACAGACTGACAGTGATGGAAGATAAGTAAAAATGAGCAATAAAGTTGCATTAATTACAGGCGTAACAGGGCAGGATGGCGCTTATTTGGCTGAGTTTCTGTTAAACAAAGGCTATATTGTGCATGGC
>JAZKEN010000072.1:0-9863 GCA_040387035.1 Pseudomonadota bacterium
TTGGTGGAGATGGGGGGAATCGAACCCCCGTCCGCAAATCCTCCACAGACAGTTCTACATACTTAGCCTTGTTGTTTGATTTAATCTATACCACACCAACAGACAAGCAGTGTATAGACGAGCTACCTTAAGGTTAATTCTACGCTAAGTAACCCAACGTAAAACGTATCCCGTGTGTATGACACTGCGTATGGGTTATCCCAATCCAACCCACGGGAGAGCTGGTGCAGCGTCCAACCGGTCTTAAGCGGCTAGAGAGTAAGTTTCGTCGTTTGCGACTATACTTGTTTCAGCTGTATTTACGAGGTGATCTGATCCTCGGTATGCCCTGCACTGCTTTGTAACCCACGTCGAAACCGGGTCATCCCCAAAACAAACTGCATTATACACCTTTGAGATTGTGCAAATTATAAAGTTTCATTTGCACTATACAAGCCACAGCTTATTTATTATGCGAGCGCATGATTCGGCCTTTTTCGCGCTCCCAATCCCTTGCTTTTTCAGTATCGCGCTTATCGTGTTGCTTTTTACCTTTCGCTAATCCGATTTGCACCTTTACGCGGCCTTTTGAGAAATGCATATCAAGCGGCACGATGGTGTAACCAGCACGGTCTACTTTTTCAATCAGCTTGATGATTTCTTCATTGTGTAACAACAACTTACGGGTACGGATCGCATCAGGGCGAATATGTGTTGAGGCCGCACCTAAAGGCGTGACATGGCAGCCGATAATGTAGATTTCACCGCGCTGGATAATGACATAGGCTTCTTTAAGGTTCACGCGATTATCGCGAATGGCTTTCACTTCCCAGCCTTCGAGTACGATTCCAGCTTCGAATTTGTCTTCAATAAAATAATCGAAAAAAGCTTTTTTGTTTTGGGCGATGCTCATGTTGCTGATATTGGCTGTTTATGACTTAAAATAGTATTTTACGCTAGTATTGATGCGGATTATAAATCTTAAAATATGAATGTCGTTCAAAAAACCGTGTTGGTGATGCATTCGGCTGAGCAAATGTATGCATTGGTTGATGCGGTAGAGGATTATCCGCAATTTTTACCCTGGTGTGGTGGTGTGGATTTACTGGAGCGCACCGATGCCAAGACAAGCGCTACCTTGCATATCAATTATCATGGCATAAAACAGCACTTTACCACGGTCAATAACAAGACATTTCCGCACAGCATGGATATCCAATTAAAGGACGGCCCCTTTAAACATTTGGATGGTAGCTGGCAGTTTATTACCTTGCGTGCGGATGCCTGCAAAATTGAATTTAAACTCAATTACGAATTCGCCAATGGCTTTTTAGAAAAGATCATTGCGCCTGTGTTTAGCCATATCGCTAATACTTTTGTTGATGGCTTTGTGGCGCGAGCAGATAAAGTTTATACCGTTAAAAAAGAGATGATTTAAGCATGGATACTGAAACAATGACCGTAGAGGTTGCTTACGCCTTACCGGATAACCAAGTGATTATTCCGATCAAAATGCCTTTGCAAGCCAATATAGAACAAGCGATTCAAGCATCAGGAATTTTGGCCAAGTTTCCAGAAATTGATCTGGCGGTGAATAAAGTTGGCGTGTTTGGTAAGTTATCCAGGCTAGACGCTAACCTACGCCATCTAGACCGGGTTGAGATTTATCGCTCACTGATTGCAGACCCTAAAGAGGTACGTAAACAACGTGCTGCAGATGGAAAAGTGATGAAAAAAGGCGGTGGAGATACACCGCCTGAAGAGTAAGCCCGCGTGTAGTTACGGGCAACTAATTCCTAAGTAAGGCCTATTGATAGTAAGGCCTTATCAACTACAGAATTGCGCCACATCGGTACGCGCTTTATCCGCACCCTGTTTTAAACCGGCGTCATCCAAATACTCGCGTTCGCCCTTTTCATTCATTTTGTATACACGGCCACCTTGTTCATAAGAGGCTAAATTGGCTTTTGCTGCCCTACAGTTTTCTGCTTTTAATTTGGCTTGTGTTTCTTTTTCTTGCTTATTATTTTTTTCGGTTTCAGCCGTTTGTTGACGTAGCTTTGCAGCGGCATCTTCCGGACTCGTTGCGGCTGGCGGCTGAGCCGGTGGCTGTTGCGCGGCAACTGGAGCTGGCTGGCCATCGGTTACAATGGATAAAGGCTCTTTACCTGTTGGTTTGATTACTTTTTTTGTACCAATGTTTTCTAATTTAACGTTAGATGGAGGCGGCGTATCCGAGTAGCGTGTAACACCGTCCTTGTCTTTCCATTTGTAAATATCCGCTTGGCTTAAAGATGGCAATGCAGTCAACATTACTAATCCCGCCATTAAATAAAACGATTTCATTTGAATCCCTTAATGACTATCTGTAGATTAAAAAACGTAACTCAGGCGAATGAGTTTACATAATTATGCCAATTTATGCGATGAATTGATGTTTTTTAACACATTTGATTGTTCAACTTTTAATAACTGTTGCAAATCGGTATAATCTCGTTTTGGAGATAAGGAATACTCATGCGTTTGCTGCAACAAGCTCTTACTTTTGATGATGTTTTACTCGTTCCCGCGCACTCTTTGGTCATGCCACGCGAAGTTAACCTGAGTACGCAACTTACCCGCAATATCAAACTGAATATCCCGCTGGTTTCTGCGGCGATGGATACCGTTACCGAAGCGCCACTCGCCATTGCATTGGCACAAGAAGGCGGCTTGGGCATTATCCATAAAAACATGACTGCGGCTCAACAAGCAGCGCATGTTTCACGTGTGAAACGTTTTGAATCCGGTGTGGTGAATGACCCTGTCACGATTCAACCGCATATGACAGTGCGCGATGTTCTTGCATTAACACTTAAACATAAAATCTCCGGCCTGCCTGTTGTCGATGGCAACAAAATCGTCGGCATCGTGACTAATCGTGACCTTCGGTTTGAGACCAATCTAGACCAAGCCATCAGCAATATCATGACACCGCGCGCACGTTTAATCACGGTGCGTGAAGGTGCCAGCAAAGAAGAAGTGATACATCTATTGCATCAACACCGCCTGGAGCGTGTATTGGTGATCGATGAGCAGGACACGCTTAAAGGCTTGATTACCGTTAAAGATATCCAGAAATCACATGACCATCCATTTGCCTGTAAAGACAACAAAGGCCGCTTAAGAGTAGGCGCAGCCGTTGGTGTCGGTGCAGAGACTGAAGAGCGCGTTGCTGCTTTAGCCGCTGCTGGCGTGGATGTGATTGTTGTCGATACGGCACATGGTCACTCACAAGGTGTGTTGGATCGTGTGAATTGGGTCAAGAAAAACTACCCGAAAATCGAAGTGATTGGCGGCAATATCGCCACGGCTGATGCAGCCAAAGCACTTGTGGATGCTGGTGCTGATGGCGTAAAGGTCGGTATCGGCCCGGGTTCGATCTGCACTACCCGCATCGTTGCAGGTGTTGGCGTGCCACAAATCTCAGCCATCAGCAATGTAGAAGAAGCTTTGCGCGGTACAGGCGTACCCTTTATTGCCGATGGCGGTATCCGCTTCTCTGGCGATATTTCAAAAGCGATTGCAGCGGGTGCTTATTCTGTAATGCTAGGCGGTATGTTTGCAGGTACTGAAGAAGCACCTGGTGAGGTGGAGTTATTCCAGGGTCGTTCATATAAATCGTACCGTGGTATGGGTAGTATTGGCGCGATGCAAAAAGGCTCTTCTGACCGCTACTTCCAGGACAATAACGGCAATGCCGACAAACTGGTGCCAGAAGGCATTGAAGGCCGTGTGCCTTACAAAGGCAGTGTGCTGGCAGTGATTCACCAGCTGATGGGCGGCTTGCGCGCCTCTATGGGCTATGTGGGCGCATCTGATATTACCCAGATGCGTGAAAAAGCAGAGTTTGTGCAGATCACCAGCGCCGGCATGCGCGAAAGTCACGTACATGACGTGCAGATTACCAAAGAAGCACCCAATTACAGAATCGACTAGTACTGCATTCAAAGTACCGTGTTGGCTAATTTACTAAAACTCAATTCTAGCCACAGGGAGCACAGAGCGCACAGAGAAAATCAAACCCTCTGACTCTGTGTTCTCTGTGGACTCTGTGGCTAAAAATGAATCACTCAAAAATCCTTATCCTAGACTTTGGCTCTCAAGTCACACAGCTAATCGCGCGCCGCGTGCGTGAGGCACATGTGTACTGTGAAATCCATCCCTGCGATGTTTCAGATGAATTCGTACGCAACTTTAATGCCGATGGCATTATCCTTTCCGGCAGTCATGCCAGCGTTTATGAGGATGAAACAGATGCTGCGCCGCAAGCGGTGTTTGAGTTGGGCGTACCTGTTTTAGGCATTTGTTACGGCATGCAAACCATGGCGCAGCAACTGGGTGGCAAGGTAGAGGCCGGTGCCAAGCGCGAGTTCGGGTACGCTGAAATCCGCGCACGCGGCCACTCTGCGCTGTTTAAAGATATTCAAGACCGCACCAACGAACAAGGTCACGGCTTGATTGACGTGTGGATGAGCCATGGCGATAAAGTCACTGAATTGCCGCCTGACTTTAAGGTGATTGCCAGCAACGATACAACACCGATTGCCGCCTTTGCCGATGAAACGCGTCGATTCTATGGCGTGCAATTCCATCCGGAAGTGACGCATACCAGGCTTGGCCAAGCCATGCTAGAACGTTTTGTGCTGGAAATCTGCCAGGCCAAGCCTGATTGGATTATGGGCGACTATATCCAGGAAGCTGTTGCCAAGATCAAAGCACAAGTGGGCGATGAAGAGGTGATTTTAGGCTTATCCGGCGGAGTTGATTCAAGCGTTGCAGCTGCCTTGATCCACCGCGCCATTGGCGACCAGCTTACCTGTGTATTTGTAGACCATGGTTTGTTACGCCTGAATGAAGGCGATATGGTGATGGATATGTTTGCAGGCCGCCTGCACGTGAATGTGATTCGCGTGGATGCGACTGCACAATTTATGGGGCACCTCAACGGCGTCAGTGAGCCGGAAGCCAAGCGTAAAATCATTGGCCGTGAATTTGTTGAAGTGTTCAAAGCAGAGGCCGCCAAACTAAAAGCAGGTACGGGTGGTCATAAAGGCGCGACTTTCCTTGCACAGGGCACGATTTACCCGGACGTGATCGAATCGGGCGGCGCAAAATCCAAAAAAGCGGTCACCATTAAAAGCCATCACAATGTAGGTGGCTTGCCGGAAACGTTAGGCTTGAAATTGTTAGAGCCATTGCGCGATTTATTCAAGGATGAAGTGCGCGAATTAGGCGTGGCGCTTGGTTTACCGCATGATATGGTATATCGCCACCCTTTCCCGGGCCCTGGTTTGGGCGTACGCATTTTGGGTGAGGTAAAAACCGAATTCGCCAACCTGTTACGCCGTGCGGATGCCATCTTTATTGAAGAACTACGCAATACGATTGACGAAAAAACCGGCAAATCGTGGTATGCACTGACCAGCCAGGCTTTTGCGGTGTTTTTACCGGTGAAATCCGTAGGTGTGATGGGCGATGGCCGCACTTATGATTACGTTGTAGCATTACGTGCAGTTGTAACAAGCGACTTTATGACCGCACATTGGGCTGAGCTACCCTATGCCTTGCTGGGTAAAGTATCGAATCGCATTATTAACGAAGTGCGCGGCATTAATCGCGTGGTGTACGATATCTCTGGTAAACCACCGGCCACTATTGAGTGGGAATAAGCTATTTATTTATTTTTATCAAGAGCTTACGTTTTTACGTATGTTATGATGCGATGTAACTGACGAAGGGAATGAACGATGAAACTAACAGTCATGATCATGAGTTTATTGGCGCTCGCATTAACGGCCTGCGTAACCGACAAACACGTATACAAAGAATCTCCACAAAAGATTTTTGAAGCAGTGAATGCCAAATACCCAACTGAAAAAAATACACTGGTTTTTATCGATGCGCCAAACGGTTTTGTTGCACCGCGTTTAGCCAATTGTGCGGTAGAAAAAGGCATTAATTCCGGCAAGGTAGTCGCTATTAGCAGCGCGCTTGCCATGAAAACCCGCACAGTGATCGTGGCAGGCGAAGATGAATCTTTGACTGGCACCACCATAGCCAAAGCGCTTAGCAATAATAAAGAAAAAATAGGCGGTTCAAAGTTGATCGTGGTTGGCGCAAAAGACACCAAACAAAAGTTAACCGATTTGGCTACTTATAATGATGTTGCAATTGAGTTTATTGATACACCGATTTAATCGATATAAAGCGATAAAGCCAAGCTTAGCTATTTTAAGCTTGGCTTAAATTTTTATGAGCCGCGGATTCGTTAAAGAAGATGACCTAGAGCACGCTGGTACCGATATACCAGAACGCCCGGTGAGCCAGCACCCGAATTACGTCACATTGAATGGCTATCATCAGCTGGAAAAACAGGCTACAGAGCTTGAGCAGCAAAGGCAGCTATTAAGCCTTAAAAAAGATGAGCAAGCGGCCATACAGCAACTAGCGATTGTGAATCGTGACTTGCGTTATGTGGCCGCGCGCCTGGAAAGTGCGTTGATTACACAACCGGATATCAACAGCCAAAGCGTGGTATTTGGTGCAATAGTGACGGTTGAAGACGAAACAGGTAATACCCATACTTATGAAATCGTGGGTGAAGACGAAGCGGATATTAAAGTCGATAAAATCAGCTACACATCGCCGCTAAGCCGCGCGCTGATTGGTCACAAGCTAGATGATACGGTTACCTGGTTGCGGCCTGCCGGCAATCAATTATTAACAATTACTGCAATACAGTACGCACATTAAATATTAGGATTAAGCATTTTGAACGTTATTGAAGCGATACAAACCCGCCGCTCTATCAAGCATTACGATACGCATCATAAAATGACACAGGCAGAATTGGAGTCATTGTTATCGCTTGCCATGTTGTCGCCTACTGCTTTTAATATCCAGCACTGGCGCTTTGTTGTGGTCACTGACCCGGTTTTACGCCAGCAGATTCGTGCGGTGAGCTGGAACCAGGCGCAGGTGGAAGAAGCGTCAATATTGATTGTACTTACTGCCGACCTGCAAGCTTGGGCTAAACAGCCAGGTCGTTACTGGGCCAATGCACCGCAAGTTGTGCAAGATCACTTAATACCGGCTATTGGCCATTATTACGAAAACAACGAGCGTATCCAACGTGATGAAGCCATGCGTAGCTGTGGCATTGCCGCGCAAACCATTATGCTGGCCGCCAAAGAGATGGGCTATGACACCTGCCCGATGGATGGCTTTGATTTTGATGCTGTTAGCCTTCTGTTAAACCTGCCGGAAGACCATACACCAGCCATGTTTATCACGGTGGGCAAAGCGATTAAGCCAGCCGCACCGCGCGCCGGGCAATTGGATATCAGCGAAGTCGTCATTTATAACAAGTTTTAAGCAATCGTTTTATGTTTTAGTTTAGCCGCAGAGGGCACAGAGCCCACAGAGAAAACCTAAGTAAATGTGTTTTTAAGCTTCTAAGTTTTCTGTGTGTACCAAGCTTAATCTGCAGCTGATTTTAAAGTTTATTAAAGGCAATACATGTTAATCAGTAACAACATCACCATGCAATTTGGCGCAAAGCCACTGTTTGAAAACGTTTCGGTCAAGTTTGGCGATGGTAATCGCTATGGCCTGATCGGCGCCAATGGCTGTGGAAAATCCACCTATATGAAAATATTGGCGGGCATCCTGGAGCCTAGCGCCGGCAATATCTCGCTGGATAACCATGAACGCATGGCGTTTTTGCGCCAGGACCAATTCGCCTATGAAGACCAGCGCGTGCTGGATGTAGTGATGCAAGGCCATGAACAAATGTGGGCGGCTATGCAAGAACGCGATGCGATTTATGCTAATTTAGAAGCGACTGAAGATGACTATATGCGCGCCGCCGAGCTGGAAGGCGTGTTTGCTGAATTTGATGGCTATACCGCTGAGGCGCGTGCTGGCGAACTGTTACTAGGCGTAGGCATTCCCATTGAGCAGCATACAGGCCCGATGAGTGCGGTAGCCCCTGGCTGGAAGCTGCGCGTTTTGCTGGTCCAAGCCTTGTTTGCCAACCCGGATGTATTACTGCTGGATGAGCCGACCAACAACCTGGACATCAACACCATCCGCTGGCTGGAAGACGTGCTGAACAACCGCGATTGCACCATGATTATCATCTCGCATGACAGGCACTTTTTAAACCAGGTATGTACGCACACCTGCGATATGGATTACGGCAAACTGACTGTTTACACCGGTAATTATGATGACTATATGGAAGCCAGCATTGCCGCGCGTAACCAGCAAGCTAAAGACAATGCAAAAGCCAAACAGCAAGTCGCCGATTTACAAGACTTTGTACGCCGCTTCTCTGCCAATGCGTCAAAAGCCAAGCAAGCGACCAGCCGTGCTAAACAAATCGATAAAATTAAAATTGAAGTATTTAAACCTTCAAGCCGCCAATATCCGTTTATCCGTTTTGAATATGATGAGCGCGAAAAACTGCACCGCAATGCGGTAGAGCTTAAAAAACTTAGTCACGGTTTTGATAAAGTGTTATTTAACGACGTTGAATTGATATTTGAAGCAGGCGAAAAAGTGGCGATTATTGGTGAAAACGGCATTGGTAAAACCACGTTTTTACGCTGCTTAGCGCGCGATTTGCAACCTAAACACGGCGAAGTAAAATGGACTGACAAGGCCACCATTGGCTACTTTGCGCAAGACCACGAATATGAATTTGAACAAGGCGAAGATTTGTTTGAATGGATGACGTTGCAAAGAGGAGCCAATGACGACGACCAGACAGTGCGCAGCATGCTTGGCCGTCTGTTGTTTGGCGGTGAAGATACCAAGAAATCTGTCAAAGTGCTTTCCGGTGGCGAAAAAGGTCGCATGCTGTATGGCAAGCTGATGCTGGCCAAAACCAACGTATTATTAATGGATGAACCGACCAACCATATGGATATGGAATCCATTGAAGCACTGAATACCGCTCTGGATAAATACAAGGGCACGCTGTTCTTTGTCAGCCATGACCGTGAATTTGTAAGTTCAATTGCCACGCGTATCCTTGAAATTAAAGCTGATGGTATTGTCGATTATTCAGGTAATTATGAAGACTACCTGGCCAGCCAAGGTGTTGAATAAAAGAATTTTCAATTAATTTAATACAATAAAAAAGCCCGCTTTCGCGGGCTTTTTTATTTATGCAACTATTCTTTCAAAGAACGCTTACGCTCATGCTCAAGCAAGTAGCGTTTACGGATACGAATGGTTTTTGGCGTGATCTCGACCAACTCATCATCATCGATAAACTCAACGGCTGATTCTAATGTTAATGCAATCGGCGTGATCAAGCGCACCGCTTCATCGGTACCGGATGAACGGATATTGGTTAATTGTTTACCTTTGATCGGGTTCACAATCAAATCGTTATCGCGACTATGGATACCGATCACCATGCCTTCGTACAGTTTGTCGCCTGGAACGGCGAACATTTTGCCGCGATCCTGCAATTTCCAAAGTGCGTAAGCAACCGCTTCGCCATGCTCTGCAGAGATTAATACACCGTTACGACGACCTGGCATATCCGCTTTTACCGGTGCATATTCATCAAAAATATGCGCCATCAGGCCTGTACCACGTGTCAGCGTTAAAAATTCACCTTGGAAGCCGATTAAGCCACGTGCTGGAATCCTGTATTCCAAACGTGTACGGCCATTGCCATCTGATTCCATATTGATCATGTCACCACGGCGGCGGCCTAGTTCTTCCATCACAGCGCCTTGGTTATCATCTTCCAGGTCAACGGTTAGAATTTCATACGGCTCACAGCGTTCGCCATTGATTTCGCGGAACACCACTTTTGGCTTACC
>JAZKEN010000073.1:0-7486 GCA_040387035.1 Pseudomonadota bacterium
GCGATTTTGGCAAACTGCTGATATTGCGGCGGATTATGGCTGCCAGTCACCACTTCAATCGCCGCGCCACCGTAACTCCTGAATTCGTGCATCAACAGCATCATATTGATGGCGCCCAAATCATAGCGCCCCGGGTGCGCAATCACCGCTTGGCCGCCAGCGTTGGTAATCAGGTTCACCGCCGATTCAAGATCCATCCATTGATGATCGACAAAGCCCGGCTTGCCTTTGACCAGGAATTTTTTGAATACCGATTTTACGTCTTTGGCGTGCCCATTTTTAACCAGGAACTGCGCAAAATGGCTGCGGGTGAGGATGCTTTGCTTGGCAAACTCTTTTGCGCCTTCATAGGCACCGGCGATGCCCGCTTTGGCTAGGCCCTCAGCCATCTGCATGGCACGCTCATCACGCCCAATCCGCACGGTGGCTAAAGCATTTCTTAAAACCGCATTTTCGGCATCAAACTTTAAACCCACAATATGCAAAGTACGTTTTTTCCATGTGACGGAAATTTCAACGCCATTCACAAAATGAATGCCATGCTCAATCGCCGCGTTGCGCGCAATGTGCAGGCCGGTGATGTCGTCATGATCGGTTAATGCCATTACCTTGATACCGCTTTTTGCAGCCAGCGCAACAATATCCTGCGGCGCTAGCAAGCCATCTGAAATAGTAGAGTGGCAATGTAAGTCTATCTGTGCAGCCATAAATATTTTTCGGTCATCGAATGTTTTGCAAACAAGTGTAAATCATAGCAAAATACAACCTTTACAGATAGTTAAGCTTTTATTAAGCTGACTCACCCCTTTAAGGCATGCATGAAATTTCTCTTTGATTTACTTCCGGTTATTTTATTTTTTGTGGGCTTCAAGCTTTACGGCATTTTTGCCGCCACGGCGATTGCAATAGCCGCGACCATTGCCATGATCATCTACGCCAAAATCCGCCATGGTGTGGTAGAAAAAATGCTGCTGGTGAATGGCGCGATTATTGGCGTGCTGGGTGGCGTCACCCTTTTGCTACATGATAAAACTTACATCATGTGGAAACCCACTGTGTTGTATTGGTTACTCGCCATTGTTTTATTAGTCGCCAATTTGTTTTTCAAGAAAAACTTTATCCAGCAGATGATGGGCAAAATGCTCAATGCGCCCAAATCCATTTGGGACAAGCTGAATTTGGCCTGGGTGGTGTTTTTGGTCATCTTGGGCTTTGTAAATTTATATGTTGCGTTCAACTATTCTGAAAACGCTTGGGTAAACTTCAAACTATTTGGCGTGACCAGCCTTATGTTTATTTTTATCATTGCGCAAACTTTGCTGCTGAAACAATATTTAATTGAGCCGGCTGACGATAAAGAGGGCCAATAATGCTGTACGCGATTATTGCCGAAGACAGCCCGGATAGCTTGGAAAAGCGTTTAGCTAACCGCCCGGCGCACTTAGCCAGGCTAACCGAATTGCAAAATCAGGGCCGATTGATATTGGCGGGCCCCATGCCGGCGATTGATAGTATAGACCCTGGCCCGGCAGGCTTTACTGGTAGCTTGATAGTGGCGGAATTTACGGATTTGGAAACAGCACAGAGTTGGGCTAATGCAGACCCTTTTGTAGACGCAGGCGTATACATAAACGTTAAAGTCAAACCATTTAGAAAAACACTACCTTAAACAAGGTATTTTACTCAATGTTAATTAGCTTTATTATTTAAGTCTTTTAAGCAGCAAACCAATGAATTTAACCGAAATCATAACAAACAGGCTTGCAACACTAAACCCTATCAGCTTGAAGATTCAAGACGATAGCGTGCTGCATGCAGGCCATGCCGGCAATGGCGGCGGCGGGCATTTCAGCCTAACTATCGTCAGCTCGCAATTTTCGCAAAAATCACAGATAATGCGACATCGTTTAATTTATCAAGCACTTACAGACTTAATGCCGCAACAAATTCATGCTATAAGCATACTTGCAATTTCGCCTGATGACCCCAAGTAACTTTATTAGTAATCTAACAACTCAAAAATACCCACTTTAAAACTAAGGATTTTTATGAAAATCACCCAAATTTTTATTGCAATTGCAGCACTTACCACTCTTTCTGTTGCACCTGCTGTGTATGCTGCCGATTCAGCCGCTACAGTCAACGGCAAACCCATCAAACAAGCATGGGTTGATTACATTATGAAAGATGCACAAGCGCGCGGCCAAAAACCATCAGATGGCATGAAAAACGCCATCATCAACGAATTGGTCGGTTCAGAATTGGCTTATCAAGAAGCGCAAAAACAAGGCATTGATAAAATGCCTGACTACAAAATCAATGAAGAGCTTTCACAACGCAAATTATTAGTGAATATTTTCCTGGCTGATTTCATGAAAAAAAATCCAGTGACAGAAGCCGATACCAAAGCCGCTTATGAACAATACAAAAAAGAACTAGGCGACAAAGAATACAACGCACGTCATATCCTGGTTAAAACCGAAGCGGAAGCCAACGATATTTTAGCGCAAGTGAAAAAAGGCAGCGATTTCGCGAAGTTAGCCAAAGAGAAATCAATGGACCCTGGCTCTAAAGAAAAAGGCGGCGACCTAGGCTGGTTCTCACCTGCCGGCATGGTTAAACCATTTAGCGAAGCGGTGACTGCCCTTAAAAAAGGTGAGGTATCTCCTGCACCAGTGCAAACACAGTTCGGCTGGCATGTGATCAAAATGGTTGATACGCGCGCCACACAAGTACCGACTTACGACAAAGTAAAAGAAAGCCTGGAGCGTACTTTACAACAACGTAAACTGGAAAAAATGATGTTGGATCTAAAAGCAAAAGCCAAAATTGAAGTCACTGGTGCCGCTAAATAGTATTGATTCACAACTTGAAACACAGTTGAAGCGGCAATGAAAATCGCTGTTTCATCGTAAAAAGCCTGCACTAGCAGGCTTTTTTTATTTCCCTGCAATATAGTGAAATTGATAAAAATATGTCACAATCAAGAACTATTATCATTTAGATTAAACTAAATATAAAATTTAATTAGGAATATGCATGTTTGAAACATTAATGATCACGTTCAGAGAAGGCTTAGAGGCCTTTTTGATTATTGCCATCGCCGTAGCTTACCTAACCAAAACCGGTGGGCAGAAACTGATTCCCTCTGTGCGTAACGCCTGCTATGTCGCTGTTTTAGGCTGTGTCATTTTAGGTATCGTACTGGCTCGTATCGGTGGTTTAACACCTTTTTGGGAAGGCACATTGGCATTGACTGCAGCGGTATTAGTCATCAGCTGTACAGTGCATATGCTTAAAATGGGCAAGCACATGAAACGTGAAATCACAGGTGCAATCGATAAAGCGGTTGCCAACCCAGGCAATGGTGCAAAAATGGCGGTGTTTGCTTTTGTGTTGCTGATGATTGGCCGTGAAGGCTTGGAAGCCGCTACCATGATCGCATCGCTGGCACAAAGCAACGATAGCTCGCACCTGGTAATTGGCGGCATTTTAGGCTTATTGGTGGCGGGTAGTGTGGCGTGGGCATGGAGCAAGTATGGTCATCGTATAAACCTGGGTTTATTTTTCCAGGTTACCGCGGTATTTATGGTGCTGTTTTCAATTCAATTGCTCATTTATGCTTTTCATGAATACACGGAATCAATCGAATTTTACAACTTGGGTATTATTGATAATGCTTACTGGCATGCCGCCACTGAAGACTGGGGCCCAGAAGGCCGAATTGGTGCCTGGATTTCTTATAGCCTGGTTTTAGTGCCACTGGCGTTTTTAATTTACAGCTTTTTAACCAGCAAATCCTCGCCTAAATTAGCAAACAATAATTAAATATTCATGCTTAACATTTAATCGTTATTTTTTTAATTAAATTGTGAATTTTTGCATGCTAAAATTCATGGCTTAACCACGAAAAATAACGATTAGCATGCAATCAAATGAAAATCATCGGGATGATAAAGTAGCGATTATTTTGTCTACCTACAATGGTGCAAAATATATTGCCGCACAGCTTGATTCCATTCTGCGGCAAACGCATACCAACTGGAAATGCTATATCCGTGATGACGGCTCAAAAGATGAGACCTTAGCGATTTTAGCCTCTTATTTCGCTCGCGATACACGATTTGCATTCGTTGATGCCATCAGTGGCAATATGGGGCTCAATTCCAGCCACTATTATTTAATTTCCATCACCACAGAAAACTATGTCGCTATGTGCGACCAGGATGATATATGGGATGACAACAAGCTTGAAGTCACCCTGCACAAACTCAAGCAAATCGAAACCGCAAAAAAAATACCCGCTTTGGTCCACACTAACTCGGTCGTGGTGGATAGCAATCTTAATATCATGCGCGAGCAATTTATTGGCAGGCGCGGCTTTAAGAAAGGCCTTAATGGCATTGTGTTTGCCAATAGCGCCCAAGGCGGATCGATACTGATTAACGCTAGCCTAAGACAGATCGCCATGCAGGTGCCGCCGGTTTTGCCTTATGATTACCATTTGGCCATCATCGCCAACTTGACCGGCACGCGTGCCTTTATCCCACAGACATTGCTTAAATATCGCCAGCATGCCGCAAGCTCGATTGCGATCGCTGATTCGAATTTACCCAATCAATTAAACAAATCAGGTTACAGCACCAGCCTGCTGCTTAGCTTGAACAACTATCGGCATATGAAACAAGATTTCAAAAATGTTGCTGTGACTAAACAGGCCGAATCTGATTTATGCGACTATTTTTACCTGTTTGAAGGTAAAAATCGTTTCAAAAAATTGTTGATCTACGCCAAAAACCGTTACCCGTTTTATGCCAGAAAAGACAGTTTGGCGTTTGTATCTATACTGTTCAAAAATACAGACTTAAAAACATTGATAAGCACTTAATTCCTTGCGACCAAATTTGGCAAGGCATTCCTGCATTTAATCAAAATGGCGGCAGTAGTTTCTGTTAAAATATCGCTAATTTTTTAACTCTTTCAATTGCTTATCGCCCATGTCTAGCACTTCATTCCTACCACTTCGTGGCAGCCCTGCCTTATCACCATTCCGTCTTGATAAACTGTACGCCAGCTTAAAACAATCAGCGCCTAGCATCACGCATATCTATGCGGAGTTTAGTCATTTTGTATTTAGCGATGCCGCGCTGAGTGATAAGCAACAGCAAACACTCGAGCAAATTTTGACCTATGGTCCACAGGCGCAGTTAGAAGAGCCTGCCGGGCAGTTGTTTTTAGTGGTGCCGCGTATTGGCACGATTTCGCCATGGGCATCGCGTGCAACGGATATTGCGCGCAACTGTGGCTTGGATAACGTATTGCGCATTGAGCGCGGCATTGCGTTTTACGTCACCACAACAGGCAATACTCCTTTAAGCGATACCGAAAAAGCGGCATTCAAGGCAGCGGTTCATGACCGCATGACAGAAACCGTACTAAGCAAGCTGAATGATGCGCAGCAATTATTTCACAGTGCGGAACCTAAGCCATTCAATACAGTGGATATTTTGCAAGGCGGCAAAACCGCGCTGAATAACGCAAACAATGAAATGGGCCTGGCTTTGTCACCCGATGAAGTGGACTACCTGGTTGAAAATTTCAGCAAGATTGGCCGCAACCCCACCGATGTTGAATTGATGATGTTTGCCCAGGCTAACTCAGAACATTGCCGCCACAAGATATTCAATGCGGATTGGGTAATTGATGGTGAAGCGCAGGACATTTCGCTGTTCGGCATGATCCGTAATACACATAAGCTGAATCCTGGCCATACGGTTGTCGCCTATTCGGATAACTCATCGATTGTTGCCGGCCAAAAAACTCAGCGTTTTTATCCAAGCGCCAATGGTGAATACCATTTTGTTGAGGATGAAATGCACTACTTGATGAAAGTAGAAACGCATAACCACCCTACCGCTATTTCGCCTTTTGCAGGTGCCGCGACTGGCGCAGGCGGTGAGATTCGCGATGAAGGCGCAACCGGCATCGGCTCTAAACCCAAAGCGGGTTTGACCGGTTTTTCAGTTTCCAACTTGAATATCCCTAACTTTACCCAGCCTTGGGAAAAGGCATACGGTAAACCTGGCCGTATCGCCAACCCGCTACAAATTATGACTGACGGCCCCTTGGGTGGCGCGGCTTACAACAATGAATTTGGCCGTCCTAATATTGCAGGCTATTTCCGCACCTTTGAACTGGAATCACTGGATTCTGATGGCAAAGCGGAAGTGCGCGGCTATCACAAGCCGATTATGTTGGCTGGTGGCGTTGGTAATATTTCAGCTGATCATTCGCATAAAAATGCGATTCCTGCCGGTGCAGCGCTGATTCAACTGGGTGGCCCGGCGATGCTGATCGGTTTAGGCGGTGGTGCAGCATCCAGTATGGATACCGGCAGCAATACCGAAAACCTGGATTTTGATTCTGTGCAACGCGGCAACCCGGAATTGCAACGCCGCGCACAGGAAGTGATCGACCGCTGCTGGCAATTAGGCGAACAGAACCCCATCCTAAGCATTCATGACGTCGGTGCCGGCGGTATTTCCAATGCGTTTCCTGAATTGGTGAATGATGCAAAAGTGGGTGCGGTATTTCAATTGCGTGACGTACACAATGAAGAACGCGGTATGTCACCGCGCGAACTATGGAGCAATGAATCGCAAGAGCGTTATGTGATGGCGGTTCTGCAAGAAGATTTGCCACAATTTAAGCAAATCTGCGAACGCGAACGCTGCCCGTTTGCGATTGTTGGCTACGCTACGGAAGAACGTCATTTAACGGTAGCTGACAGCCATTTCGATAACAAGCCGGTCGATATGGACTTATCCGTCTTATTGGGCAAACCGCCAAAAATGACGCGCGATGTGAAAAGCACCGCAAAAAAATTACGCTCTTTTGATACCAGTAAAATTGACCTGAAAGACGCGGCAGCCCGCGTATTAAGACTGCCAGGCGTTGCAGACAAGACTTTCCTGATCACCATTGGCGACCGCACGGTCACCGGCCTGATTGCACGCGACCAATTTGTGGGCCCTTGGCAAATACCGGTAAGCGATGTCGCCGTCACTTTGGCCGGCTACCAAACCAACGCCGGCGAAGCCTTTGCAATCGGCGAGCGCGCACCGTTGGCGTTGATTGATGCGCCAGCATCTGGCCGCATGGCGATTGGCGAAGCAATCACCAATATTGCCGCTGCGCAGATTGATAGTTTAGGTAACCTGAAACTATCGGCCAACTGGATGGCGCCCGCCGGGCATGCCGGTGAAGATGCCGCGCTTTTCGCCACCGTTAAGGCGGTCGGCATGGAATTATGCCCTGCCCTTGGCATCAGCATCCCTGTCGGCAAAGATTCCATGAGCATGAAAACGGTTTGGGAAGACGGCGACGCCAAAAAAGCCGTGACCTCGCCTATTTCACTGGTGGTCACCGCTTTTGCCAACACTTTGGACGCACGCAAAACCCTAACGCCGCAATTACGTACTGACCT
>JAZKEN010000074.1:0-15714 GCA_040387035.1 Pseudomonadota bacterium
TCATTCTCAAGCTGGATCGCCGCGGCAACATCGTACTCTGTCACTGGCGTGCAGATGATCCCGTTCTACATTTTCTATTCCATGTTCGGTTTCCAACGTATTGGTGACCTGGCCTGGGCAGCTGGTGACAGTCGTGCGCGTGGCTTCTTGCTTGGCGCAACAGCAGGTAGAACCACACTAAACGGCGAAGGTTTGCAACATGAAGATGGCCATAGCCATTTGATGTCTGCGACGATTCCAAACTGTATTTCTTATGACCCTACTTTTGCCTATGAATTAGCCGTGATCATTCAGGAAGGCTTGCGCCGCATGGTGCAAAACCAGGAAGATGTGTATTACTACATTACCCTGATGAATGAAAACTACAGCCACCCCGCTTTACCTGCCGGTGCAGAGCAAGGCATACTCAAAGGCCTGTACAACTTCAGCAAATCAACAGCTAAGGGTGAGAAAGTACAATTGATGGGTAGCGGCGTTATCTTGCGCGAAGTGATTGTAGCAGCCGAATTGCTGGAAAAAGACTGGGGTGTTTCAGCCGACGTATGGAGCGCAACCAGCTTCACCGAATTACGTCGTGAAGGCCTGGATTGCGAGCGCTGGAATATGCTGAACCCTGAAAAACCACAACGCGTGAATTATGTGGCGGAATCTTTAAAAGACGCAAAAGGTCCTGTGATCGCTTCAACCGATTACATGAAAAGCTTTGCTGAGCAGATTCAACGCTTTGTGCCAAACAAATTTGTCGTATTGGGCACCGATGGCTACGGCCGTTCTGATAGCCGCGAAGCATTGCGCGACTTCTTTGAAGTGGACGCACGCTATATCACGGTTGCCGCATTGAAAGCACTGAGCGATGAAGGCAAACTGCCGGCCGCTAAAGTAGCGGAAGCGGTTAAAAAATATAAATTGGACGCAAACAAGCCGAATCCAACTACCGTTTAGTTATTTTTATTTCTAGCCATAGAGGGCACAGAGTTCACAGAGACAACATTTCTTTACGTCATTCCCGCGCAGGCGGGAATCCGGTTAGTTTTGAAATTGAATAAAATGGATTACATTATTTTTGAAAATTAAATTAACGCTCTGTGAACTCTGTGTTCTCTGTGGCAAAAAACAAGGTATTTAATAATGAGTGATTTAAAAGATGTTTTAGTGCCCGATATCGGCAACTTTGATAGCGTTGATGTAATTGAAGTGCTGGTAAAAGCCGGCGACACCATCGCTAAAGATGATTCTCTGGTAACCGTGGAGTCGGACAAAGCGTCCATGGATATTCCTGCGCCGTTTGCGGGTGTGATTAAAGAAATCAAATTAAAAGTGGGCGATAAAATCGCACAAGGTCATTTGATTTTGACTTTAGAAGCCGATTCTGCGGCAGCCAGTCCACCAGCGGCTGCACCAGCTGAAGTAAAGGCAGCACCAATTGCGCAGGCTCAATCCAGCGCAGCAAAAGAAGCGATTGCGCCGGCGATTCCAGAACCATCGCGCCCTGCCCCGGAACCACCTAAACAAGTACAACCCGCACATCAACCTTTGCCAGTAGGCGAAAGTGTTGTGGTTAACGGTGGCAAAACATCGCACGCCAGCCCATCCGTGCGTAAATTCGCACGTGAATTAGGGGTTAACTTGGCGTTCGTTAAGGGAAGTGCAGCCAAGAACCGCATTACCCAAGCCGATGTACAAGCTTTTGTTAAAGGCGAATTGGCCAAACCGCGTACCGAGAATATGGGCGCTGGTTTAGGTAGCCTTGCTACCCTGCCAATGCCAGTAATCGACTTCAGCCAGTTTGGCGATATCGAAACCAAACCCTTGTCACGCATCAAAAAGATCTCTGGCGCCAACCTGCACAGAAACTGGGTGACGGCACCACATGTGACGCAATTTGACCAGGCCGATATCACGGACCTGGAAGACTTTAGAAAATCCATGCAGGCGGACGCTGAAAAACGCGGCGTCAAACTCACCATGCTGGCATTCCTGATTAAAGCTTCTGTGAATGCGCTGAAAGCTTACCCGAATTTTAATTCGTCACTTTCACCGGATGGCGACAGCTTGATCTTAAAGAATTACTACAATATCGGATTTGCCTGCGACACACCTGACGGCTTGGTGGTACCTGTAGTTAAAGATGTACAGCAAAAAGACGTACTGGATATTGCGCGCGATTTGGGCGAATTATCCACCAAAGCCCGCGAGCGCAAACTTAAGGTAGAAGAGATGCAAGGCGGTTGCTTTACCATCTCCAGCCTGGGCGGCATTGGCGGCACCATGTTTACGCCTATCATCAACTGCCCGGAAGTGGCAATCCTGGGCGTTTCACGCTCATCGATGCAGCCGGTTTATGACGACAAAACCAAGTCTTTTGAGCCGCGCCTGATCTTGCCGATGTCACTTTCCTACGACCATCGCGTGGTTGACGGTGCCGATGGTGCACGCTTTACCAGCCATATGCGCATGATGTTATCTGACGTACGCCGTTTACTGCTTTAATCCACTTTTCCACCGAAAATTGCACCACTTAGGTGCATAAATCCCAAAAAGCATCCAATATTTAGCAACTTTGCTGAGTAATGGATGCTTTTCGCTTAAATCGCCTGTTAAATATCTGGTATGACAATTGCTACTAATTATTTAGTACTTAATGTTAGCTAGCGCCCATATGTATTAAAAGTTGTTCAGTATCATAACCAAGTAATACAAAATACCATCGATTGGGGATTATTATGACAAGGCTTGTTCCTGCATTATTTTTTTCCACTGCATTACTTTGCGGATTAGTAACGCCTGTTTATGCTTCTCCCACCGATGAACTAGTCCAGAAAATCAGCGCACATGTGGTTAAGGTACAAGTTGGACTTGCCAACGGCGGTTATGGCTTAGGCTCAGGCGTTGTCATTGCCAAGGATCAAGTTGTCACAAATTGTCACGTGGTGGCAGGCGCCGTTTCAGTCAGCGTGAATACCAACGGTGAAAATTACAGCGCCAGCGCATTAAAGCCTGACTGGTACCACGACTTGTGCATACTGACAGTGGAAGGCCTTAAAGCACCGATTGCCACGATGGGCTCAAGCGAAAAACTAAAGTATGAGCAGCCGGTTTATACCGTTGGTTTCGCTAACTTTTCACCGCGCCCAAACGGTACTTCTGGTTTTATCAAAGGCTTGTACCCTATGGATGATAGCGTCGTCATCAGGGCTAGCAATGCATTCAGGATGGGTGACAGCGGTGGCGGTATGTTTGATGATGCGGGCAATCTAGTCGGCATCGTCACCGTTAAAAGCCCTGGTCGCGATGCCTTTTATTACAACGTATCAGTTGAGTGGGTACAACGCTTACTCTATAAGCCGGAGCAAGCCCTTATCGGCAAAAGTGAATTACCCTTTTGGGCACAATCGCCAGAGAAATGGCCGTTCTTTATGAAAATCGTACAGCCATTGAAAACGGAAGACTGGGCTGCATTGCAGTCAATCGCCACCACTTGGGCTGAGCAAGAGCCACAAACAACCGAGGCCTTATTCTACCGTGCGGTGGCTGAATACAGCTTAAAAAATACCGCTTACGCTGAGCTGTATTTAAACCAGGTAATTGCAAGCAATAGCAATCATAGTAGTGCACTGTATTACTTAGGCCTGATTGCAGAGCAAAATGGCAGGCATATGGAAGCATTGGGTTTGGTCGCGGCATTGGATGTTTTAGATGTGAATATTGCAAACGACCTTAAATCCGCGATGGGTATCAAAACCGATTAATAACAAGGTTTGCTGACAGACCAAATCAACTTTGCCTGTCAGCATTTCTTTTTTGCATTTCTTTATTTGCCCTGATTGCCAGGCTTTATCCGGTAAACAATCCTCTTCAGTTCTAACTAAGCCTAAGCTTAAGGCTTAAATCATGTACTTTAATGTTAAAATCACTGAAATTTATTTGAGTGATACTGAAGGATAAGCATGAGCGATTTAGTGGATGTATTAGTCCCCGATATTGGTAATTTTGATAGTGTAGATATCATTGAAGTCTTGGTAAAAGTAGGCGACGTTATCGCCATCGACGATTCTTTAATCACGGTTGAATCCGACAAAGCATCGATGGATATTCCATCCTCACACGCTGGGGTAATCAAGGAAATAAAAATCAAAGTAGGCGATAAAGTCGCCAAAGGCTCACCTATTTTAGTGATTGCTCCTGAAGCAAAAGCAGAAGCAACACCCGTTGTTAAGGCAGAAGCCCCCACAATTAAAGAGCCAGTGGCAGCGCCAAAACCAGCGTTAATCAGCGGCAGTAGTGATATCAATACACAAGTAGTCGTATTAGGCTCCGGCCCTGGTGGTTATACCGCAGCGTTCAGGGCCGCCGACTTAGGCAAACAAGTGGTGCTGATCGAACGCTACCCAACATTGGGCGGTGTTTGCTTGAATGTAGGCTGCATCCCTTCCAAAGCTTTGTTACATACCGCTAAAGTCATCACGGAAACCGAAGAAACGGCACAACACGGCGTGAGTTTTAGTGCCCCGAATATTGACCTGGACGCACTGCGCAACTGGAAAAGTAACGACGTGGTCGCCAAATTGACCGGCGGCCTGGCACAGATGGCCAAACAGCGTGGCGTTACCGTTGTGGTTGGCGTTGGCGCATTTACCAGTGCCAACCAGATCGCCGTTACTAATGCTGATGGCAAAATCACAATAGTAGGCTTTGAAAACGCCATTATTGCGGCAGGTTCACAAGCGACCAAATTCCCGGGCGCACCGGATGATGAGCGCATTATGGACTCTACCGGCGCATTGGCCTTGGCAGATATCCCAAAACGCATGCTGGTGATTGGCGGCGGCATTATCGGCCTGGAAATGGGTACCGTTTACGATGCACTCGGTACAAAAGTCAGCGTAGTTGAATTTATGGATGGCTTGGTACAAGGCTGCGACCGCGATCTTGTGCGCCCGCTGCAAAAACGCATGGAAAAACGTTTTGAAGCCATTATGCTATCAACCAAAGTAGCAAAAATGGAAGCTAAAACAGATGGCATCCATGTCAGCTTTGAAGGTGAAGAAGCACCAAAAGAAACGCAAATATATGACCGCGTATTGGTGTCAATTGGCCGCCGTCCAAACGGCAAAAATATTGGTGCAGAATTAGCGGGCGTGGCGGTAGACGAACGTGGCTTTATCGCAGTGGACAAACAAATGCGCACAAACGTAGCACATATCTTTGCCATCGGCGATATTGTCGGCCAGCCAATGCTAGCGCACAAAGCCACGCATGAAGGTAAAGTGGCGGCTGAAGTGATTGCCGGCCATAAAGTTGAATTCCAGGCCGCCTGCATACCTTCTGTTGCCTATACAGACCCGGAAATCGCCTGGGCTGGCGTGACAGAAATCGAAGCCAAGGCCAAAGGTATTGAATATGAAAAAGCCAGCTTCCCTTGGGCTGCCAGTGGTCGCGCCATCTCGATTGCGCGTACGGAAGGCGCCACTAAACTGATTTTTGATAAGACCACGCATCGCTTGATTGGCGCTGGGATCGTGGGCGTCAACGCAGGTGAGTTATTGGCAGAAGCGGTATTAGCCATTGAGATGGGTGCTGATGCGCATGACCTAGGCTTAACCATTCATGCCCACCCAACCCTGTCAGAAACCATTTGCTTCGCGGCAGAGATGAAAGAAGGTACGATTACGGACTTGTACATCAAAAAAAGATAGCTAAATGGCTGCGCAAGAATTCATTACGGCATTAAGCAAGCTATTTCCAGCAGACAGGGTTTTTAGCGACCCGGTGGATTGCTATGCCTACGCTTACGATAATTCGCGTAACTACCACAACCCTATCGCCGTTGTTTTTCCATTAACAACAGAAGAAGTGCAAGCGGTAATCCAGCTCTGTAACCAGCACAAATTACCTGTCGTGCCGCGTGGACGCGGTACCGGCACCGCCGGTGGTAGCGTGCCGGAGGCTGGTGGCGTCGTGATGTCGCTGGAACGCATGCAGCAAATCATCAGCATTGACCCGGATAACCGCATGGCGATTATTGAGCCGGGAGTGCTGAACCAGGTGTTACAGGATGCGATTAAACCGGTTGGGTTCTTCTGGCCGCCAGATCCATCCAGTGCGGCCTATTGCAGTATCGGCGGCAATTTGGCTACTTGCGCTGCAGGGCCGCATGCCGTCAAATACGGCGTTGCGCGCGACCATGTTTTAGGCTTAAAAGCGGTGACCGGCAATGGCGATATCATCAAAACCGGCTGCTATACCAGCAAAGGCGTGGTGGGTTACGATTTAACGCGCTTGATTGTCGGCAGTGAAGGCACGCTGGCCGTGATTACCGAAGCTACGCTGAAACTAACCCCCCTGCCCAAGCACACCGGCGGCTTAACGGCTGAGTTTGTGGACACCTACAGCTGCGCCAAGGCGATTGCGGCGATTATGGCGCAACCCTATACGCCAAGCGCTTTGGAGTTTTTGGATAATGGCGCTCTGAACCTGATTCGTAGCCGACACCAGAATTTGTTGCCGGAAAATGCCAAAGCCTACTTGATGATTGAAGTGGATGGCAGCCAGCAAGAGATTATTGAAGCCACTGAGGCGATTTTGCAAGCCTGCCAGGTTGAGGGTTTAATTGAAGCCAAGCCAGCGCTGAATACCAAAGCCTTATGGGCAGCGCGCAAAGCCTTATCGCCCTTATTAAAAGACATTGCGCCAAAAAAAATCAATGAAGATATCGCCGTGCCCGTGTCGCATCTGCCGGAACTATTAACCGGCTTAGAAAAACTGGCTGCGCAGTACCAAATCAGCAACGTCAATTTCGGCCATGCCGGCAATGGCAATATTCATGTGAATCTACTGGTAAACCCCAACGATGCGGCAGAGATGAAGCGCGCTTACGCCTGCCTGGATGAGGTGTTCAGCCTGGTGCTATCCTTACAAGGCACATTATCCGGTGAACATGGCGTTGGTATGGCAAAACGGCCATTTGTATCGCGCGAGATCGATGCCACAACCATGGCATTGATGAAGCAAATCAAGCTGACTTTTGACCCAAGCAATATCTTAAACCCGGGCAAGCTCTTTCCCTAAAAACGCTACTCGCGAATTAGCCCCGGATTAGCCAGGACAAGCCGACACTTTAAGCTCACTGCCTACAAATTCCGGGCTGATTTTCTGTAACTCTATTGCCGCTTCCGGCGTCACGCCTTTAATCATCAAGCTGGAGATATTTTTACCCGGGCTGCGCAATGCTTTAGTCGCGCCCTTTACGCCTTTAGCTTGCAAATCGTTTAACAGATTAGTTGCCAATTTTTCATCCTGGAATAGGCCAAAAGAAATCGCGTGGCGCCATTGCGAATCTTGCACAACAAATATCTCGCCAATACCCAAGGATTTAATTTCATTGGCTTTTTCCTGTGCAAGCTGTGCGTTTTTCAAAGGCGGATAGTACACCCAAAAACGCCTGTCCGATTTAGCGGTATCTGCTTGTTTAGCAACCCCTTCCAGGCCCAATTTAACCAAAGCCACCTGCGCAGATGGCAGATTACTCGCCGTAAAATTGCCCCACTCATAACAAGTGGTGGCTGGTGTTTCTACAGCGGGCGCTACCTGCAGTGCAGCCACTTTTCTGGGCATGGCTTCCAGTGCTTGCTGATCCAATATTTTGAGTTTTTCCGGGTTAATCGGCGGGTTCACTTGCACCGGCTTTGGCGCAATCACATCTAGATTAAAATACACCAATAAACCCACGTTCAATAATAATAACAAGCCTAACAGCCACTTCATATGTACTCTTTCTGTAATATTGCCAAGCCTTGTAAAACAAGGTTTTCTACTATCATAACCCGTTTTTCATCTACTTCTAAATATGCCATTAATGCGCCTGCGATTGCAGAAGCATCGCCACCACTAATCAGCAGTTTTGCTTGAAAACCATTGTGTTTTTCAAGCTGTTTGAGCATAACGGAAATTGCACCGATGGCTGCATTCAAGCAACCGCTTTGAATCGCATTCTCAGTATTGAGGGGGAAAGCCATATGGCTGCCCTCATTTACCTTTAATTGCGCCGTGTTATGCGTCAATGCAGCCTGCATCAAGCGCAAACCCGGCGTGATAGTGCCGCCCAAAAATAAACCCGTGCCGTTTTCATCAAGCGCCAAACAATCAACGGTAATCGCCGTACCGGCATTAATCACCAAAGTCGGCTGATGATTGATATGCCAGGCCGCAATTAAGCCAGCCCAACGGTCTGCGCCCAGCTTTTCGGCATGCTTGTAGCCATTAATCACATCACAACACTCTTGTTTTGCCACAACAAAGTGGGCTTCTAATGGCGCAAGCAATTGTGTAATTTGCTGTGCTAACGCTTCACCCGCCACATTCGCAACCAGCACTTTATTGGCTTTTTGCGCTACCTGTTTTAATGCAGATGTCACCAGATCCGCATTCAGGCACGCGGCAGTTGCATGCATCACACCTGTGCTATCGACCAGCGCCCATTTGGTGCGGGTATTGCCGCTATCAATCACCAATAACACTATGCTGAAACCCCCGCGTTTAAGCCTCTTAAAGAAATTTCGCCCGCCGAAAAACGCTGCAGGCCAAGCGATGTTTCCACCAGCAAAATACCATCATCCGCCACATTTTTAACCACGCCTAACACCTCAGTGCCATTAGGCAGCAGCATGCGCACAGGCTGCTGATGGTAGGCATGATAACTCAGCCATTCATCACGCAAACCAACAAAACCATATTGTTCAAAACGGCTTAAGACTTCTGCCATCTGCTTTAGCAGGGTGCCCAGCAAAACATTCTGGTCAATGGATTGATTGGATACCGTATTCAAGTCGGTGGTCGGCTGGTCAATCGCCTCAACCAACACTTTGGGCAGGTTTAAATTGATACCCACGCCAATCACAGCGGTACTTGGGCCATCCAGATCGCCTTGTAACTCGATTAGAATGCCTGCCAGCTTTTTGCCATTAGCCAATATATCATTAGGCCACTTTAATTGTGCTTGGCTAATGCCAAAGCTAAGCAAAGTACGCATCAACGCCACACCTACTGCCAAACTTAAACCGGATAAAGCCGCTGCACCGCATTGAAAACGCCATAGTAATGAAAAAGTTAAGCTTGCACCCAACTGCGATACCCAAGTGCGGCCGCGCCTGCCCTTGCCTTTGCTTTGAATATGCGCTCCCACACAAGTGGCATGCGCCAAGTTCTTTTGCTGCATCAAATAGGTATTGGTCGATGCCACTTCATCCAGGATGATCAGATTAAACCATTCGCGTTGCTCACCGATTGCCGTTAACACGGCATTTTTATCTAAAAAATCAATTGCTTGCGGCAATTTATAACCGCGCCCACGCACCGAAAAAATCGTGATGCCCAATGTTTCGGCGTGCTTAATCGCGTTCCAAATGGTGGCGCGCGTTACTTTAAACTGCCGTGCCAAAGCCTCACCGGAGTGAAATTGGCCATCCGCCAGCAGCTGTAAAATCGGAAAAGTTAAATTACTCATTAGCCTTCAAGTTTATCACAGCAGATGGCACTCGCTTTACTCAATCGAAGCCACCCCTAATCCAATTCAAGCGTGTAAAATATCATGATTATTAGCTTATAAAAAAACCATACAAACTATTTATGTCAGCAGAAAAAAACCCCATCCCGTTAGCCTCCAACTTTATCCGCGCCATTGTTGAACATGATTTAGCCGATAACAAATTTGCCAGCAAAAAATGGGCAGGTAGCCCAGGTGATGCCGCACATCAAGCCGCAGGCCAAGTAGACCCTGCCAAAATTCGCACCCGCTTTCCGCCAGAGCCTAATGGCTATCTACATATCGGCCATGCCAAAAGTATCTTTTTAAACTTTGGCCTGGCGCGCGATTACGCCGGCGTGTGCCATCTGCGTTTTGATGACACCAACCCGGAAAAAGAGAGCCAGGAATACGTCGATAGCATCTCAGATGCCGTGCATTGGCTGGGATTCAGCTGGGAAAACAGCCAGGAAAACAACCTGTATTTTGCCAGCAATTATTTCGACTTTATGTATCGCGCGGCCGAAAGCCTGATTGAAAACGGCCATGCCTTTGTAGATAGTCAAACCGCCGATGAAATGCGCGAAACCCGCGGCACGCTGACAGAGGCCGGTAAAAACTCGCCCTGGCGCGAGCGCAGTGTGGCAGAGAACCTGCAACTGTTCCGCGAAATGCGTGATGGCAAGCATGCCGATGGCAGCCTGATCCTGCGCGCCAAAATCGATATGGCATCGCCCAATATCAACCTGCGTGACCCTGCCATCTACCGTGTACGCCGCGCACATCACCACAATACCGGTGACACCTGGTGCATTTACCCCATGTACACCTTTGCGCACCCGATTGAAGATGCGTTAGAGCAAATCACACATTCCATCTGCACTTTGGAGTTTGAAGACCAACGCCCGTTTTACGATTGGCTATTAGAGCGTTTGGCTGAAGCAGGTTTATTAGCGCACCCATTGCCAAAACAATATGAATTCGCGCGTCTAAATTTAACTTATGTTGTGTTATCAAAACGTAAATTAATCGACCTGGTTGAGCAAAAACATGTGTCAGGCTGGGATGACCCACGCTTACCAACGCTGGCAGGCGCGCGCCGCCGCGGCTATGTGGCAGAAGGCTTTAAACTATTTACAGACCGTATCGGCGTATCAAAAGCCGATTCCTGGATTGAATACACCATCCTGGAAGACTGCATGCGCGAAGTACTAAACGATTCAGCCCAACGTCGCATAGCCGTGCTAGACCCGATTAAACTAGTGATTGATAATTATCCTGCCAACCAAATAGAAGACTGCTTTGCGCCGAACCATCCGCTAAAACCAGAGTTAGGTAAACGCGTTGTGCCTTTAACGCGCGAACTATGGATTGAAGCAGAAGACTTTATGGAAACGCCAAGCAAAGGCTTTTTCAGGCTAACTCCGGATGGCATGGTGCGCTTGCGTTATGGCTATGTGGTGAAATGCACAGGCTTTGAAAAAGATGCCACAGGCAAGGTCACCGTGGTGCATTGTGAGTACCTGCCAGATACCAAATCCGGCACGCCTGGCTCAGATGCAATCAAGGTAAAAGGCAATATCCATTGGGTAAGCGCGCAGCATGCTTATGCGGCAGAGATTCGTTTATACGACAGACTATTCAAAGAAGCACATCCTGGTTCAGGCGAAGGAGATTATTTGAATGACTTAAATCCTGACTCTGTAAAAACCATTACCGCACAACTGGAGCCAAGCTTAAAAGACGCAAAAGCAGAAGACAGGTTCCAGTTTGAACGTCACGGCTATTTTGTTGCCGATAAAAAAGATAGTGTTGCAGGCAAGCCAGTATTTAATCGCACAGTGACTTTACGGGATGCTTGGCAGAAATAACCTAGCATCGTTATGATTAACGCCGTCGATCTTAACAAGGCTTATCGTATTCTCAATCACGGGCCAACCGTATTGGTGTCATCTGCACATGCAGGAAAGCAGAATGTGATGGCAGCAGCATGGAATATGCCGCTGGATTTTGAACCGCCTAAAATCGCTGTAGTGGTTGATAAAAATACTTTTACACGTGAATTAATTGAAAGTTCTGGTAGCTTTGCTATTAATGTGCCGTGTCAGGCGCAAGCTGAGATGGTAGTAAGGGTAGGATCCAGTAGCGGACGCGAATTGTTGGATCAAAGTAAAAGCGATAAATTTTCTGCTTTTAATTTACCGTCATTTGCGGCATCTAAAATCAAAGCGCCTCTGCTAACTGGCTGTGTAGCTTGGTTAGAATGCCATATTATTTCTGAACCGCATATTCAAGCGACCTATGATTTATTTTTAGCTGAAATAGTTGCCGCATGGGCAGATGACCGCGTGTTCTCTAACGGGCGCTGGCATTTTGACGGTGAAGACCAAGAAGCGTTAGATAAGCTACGCACTATTCACCATATTGCAGGCGGCAACTTTATGGCCATTGGTGAAGCTTTTAAAATATAAGGTTTGAAGATGAAAAAGAACCATCAGCGCAAATCCAAAAAACGCCTCTCCAAAAAAATCGGCATGCCTCCAGGTTCCTTGGTTTACGTCGGAGATATGGATACTGATTTGTCCGAAAGGGAAAACCCTACCGTCACGATGGTGGTGTATGACGCGGCCGATTTAAGCGAAAAATTATTAAGCGCTGATGAGCTAGCCGCCTTTAAATTAAGTGATTATACCGCCGCTGGTAAAAAGCTGTGGCTCAATATTCATGGTGTGCATGATGCGGCGCTGATTAAGCAAGTGGGTGATTTATTCAACCTGCATCCTCTGGTGCTGGAAGACATACTGAATACCGAGCAGCGCCCCAAGATTGATGAATTTGACGATTATGTTTTTTTAGAAACACGCAGCTTTAAGTATGACAAAACCAATCTAAGCTTGGATTCTGAACAGGTAAGCTTTGTACTGGGGCATGATTACCTGCTCACCTTTCAAGAGCGTTCTACTGGTATTTTTGAACCGGTACGCGCGCGCATGCGTGCTAGCCGCGCCCATATTCGCGAACTGGGTGTGGATTATCTGGCCTATGCGCTGCTGGATAGCGTGGTGGACAGGTATTTTAGCGTGCTGGAAGATGTGGGCGATGCCAGTGAGGCGTTAGAGGAGTCATTGCTATCCAGGCCAAGCAATGCTGAATTACAGAATATTCACCAGCTTAAACATGTAAGCGTTGAATTGCGCCGTGCGGTTTGGCCGTTGCGTGAAGTGATTAACAACCTAATCCGTAACGAAAATGACTTTTTTAAAGAAGGCACCATGCCGTATTTGCGTGATGTCTATGATCATACCGTCAATTTCATTGAATCACTGGAATCGATTCGCGACAGCCTGAGCGGCATGATGGATATTTACATGGCAAGCATGAGTAATCGCGTCAATCTGGAATTGCGCGCCTTGACGGTCGTCACCATGCTATTTATGCCAGCCACACTGATTTCCGGCATTTTCGGGATGAATTTTGAATCCATGCCCTGGCTAAAAGAAGCCGATGGCTTTTGGTGGGCGATCGGTCTCATGGTCAGCATCGCATCTATCATGATTATGATTTTTTGGCGCAGGCAATGGTTAAGCAGTAAAACCTAAGGTAATTTGCCTGCCTATACGGCTATGCATCTTGCGACAGGTCTTTAATCAGGTCTGAATACTTTGCCTTTATCTTTTCCTTTTTAGGGGCAGCAACCGCCAGGCAATAAGGTTGGCCAGGGTTCTTGTCGAAATAATACTGATGGTAACTTTCAGCCGCATAAAACGTCTCTGGGCCGTTAACCTGCGTCACGATAGCTGAGTGATACATTTTTTTAGCATCCAGTTCCGTAATCATTTTTTCCGTCGCTTCACGCTGTGCAGGATTCTGGCAAAAAACGGCAGAACGGTATTGCGTGCCGACATCATTGCCCTGGCGGTTCAATGTAGTCGGGTCGTGCGATGCAAAGAATACCTCTAGCAGCGTTTCAAAGCTTAGCTGGTCTGCGTCGTAGGTAATCTGTATGCCTTCGGCATGGCCAGTATTGCCATTGCAAATGTCTTTGTAAGTTGGGTCTGTCGTATGGCCGCCAATATAGCCGGAAACGACTTTGTTAACCCCTTTCAGCTGGCTGAATACTGGCTCTGTGCACCAAAAACAACCGCCTGCGAAAACTGCAATTTGTTGATTACTCATGATATCCACCTTTAAATTTATTATTAAAACGGACTTTAATTGATGATTAATAGTCTTACAATACTTAGTCAACATTCAAACCAAAACATTACATTAACTTAAATTGTAGCCATGTCTTTAAACGCTTTATACGTCGATTTTAACTCTTACTTCGCCTCAGTTGAGCAACAACTGCGTCCGGAGTTACGCGGCAAGCCGGTTGGCGTATTGCCGCTTATGGCAGAAAGTACTTGCTGCATTGCGGCAAGTTACGAAGCCAAGGCGTTTGGCGTTAAAACAGGTACTGGCGTACGCGATGCACGCAAAATGTGCCCCGGGATGATTTTTGTAGAAGCACGGCCGCCCCTTTATGTGGAATACCATCATAAACTGATTGAAATCGTTGAATCCTGCACACATGTGGAAAAAGTATTATCCATTGACGAAATGGTGTGCAAACTAACCGGTTCACAACAAGTAAAAGAAAATGCCCTTAAATTAGCCGCCAAAATCAAGCGTAAGCTCAACAAGCAGTTTGAATTTATTCACTGCTCTATTGGCATTGCGCCCAATACTTTCCTGGCTAAACTTGCATCCAATATGCAAAAACCCAATGGCTGCGTGGTGATTGAGCAACAGGATATCCCCGAAAAGCTTTACAGCCTAACACCCAGGCATTTAACGGGCATTGGCAAGCGCATGGAAGAGCGTCTTAACCATTATGGCTTAACTACCATGCAAGCCTTGTATGCCGCTAACAAACAGGAGCTACGCGTTGCTTGGGGCAGTGTGGAGGGTGAGCGCATGTACGATAAGTTACGCGGCATTGAAGTCATGCGCACTGAAACTGACAGGAAAAGCTTGGGTCACTCTCACGTGCTACCACCGGAATTGCGCACACAACATGGTGCGCTTGCCGTTTTACACCGGTTACTACAAAAAGCTTGTGTGCGCTTGCGCAGCTACCAATTACGCGCCTCTAAAATACATGTGCGCGTTAAGTTTACCAACAACCCCACCTGGGTAATAGAAGCAAACTGTTCACCCACTGATAACTCATTAGAGGTGACACATATTTTTGAGGAGTTGTGGAAAAAGTATCCCACGAAAAAAGTGATCCCGCAGGCAGTCGGCATTTCATTTTCGGGGTTTGTTAACAACCAGGAATATATCGTCGACCTGTTTGAAGTCGATGCTGTTGAAAATAAGAAACTGAATAAGGCCTTAGATATGCTCAATCATAAATATGGTAAAAATACGATTTACTTAGGTGGCGCGCACAATGCACTGTATGCATCACAGGTCAAAATTGCGTTTAATTATGTGCCCGATTTAGTGGTTGAAAACTAACCGTTAATCGCAGCGACTTAATGCGGCAGATTCTTTTCCGCGTGATAAATCATCACTAACCCTATTAAAACTTAGGTTATTACTCACCACACTACGCGACAGATGATCGCTTCTTCTGCCAGCCGTTAAGTTGTCATTGACGTTACGGCGAGTCAAATCATCACGGCTTCTGATGGTTTCAAAAGGCTTGGTATCCAAGCCACGACCCAATTCGTCTGACTTTTTACTTGCATGTAATACTGGGGTCTCTTGTCCTCGCGATAAATCGTTACGCAGTTTATTAGATGTTAGATTTTCAGTCTGCTTACCCTTTGTTAATTCGTCATTTATTTTGTCATGCGACAAAGGCTCATCCTGTTTAGCGCGCGTTAAATCAACGGGCAAACAGCTCTTTTGACATGCATTGCTGCTTGCATCTGCAGACCCAGTTTGAGCTAAGGCAGGCAAAGAAAACACAAACAGGCAACTTAAAAAAAGTATTTTCATGAGTATTACTCCAACAGTAAGAATGACTATACCCCGAATGCAGGATAAATCACAATATTTTTGGCTGATGAATCAAGTGGTACAAAAGCAAAAAGCCTCCACAAGGGAGGCTTTGCGTAAACCAGCATAATGCTGATTTGGTATAAATAGCTTGGCGGTGACCTACTTTCGCATGCGAAGAGCATACTATCATTGGCGCTGGT
>JAZKEN010000075.1:0-8960 GCA_040387035.1 Pseudomonadota bacterium
CGATGGGTCTTGACCACAAACACCCACACTTATCAGTCGTTCATTTTGTTAAAGAGCTTATTCTTGCTACCGCTTAAGTGAATCACTTTTTGGTATTTCGTTTCACGCTTTGCGTTAACGAGGTGCGCATTATACAGAGCTTTTAGGCCGCGTCAACACTAATTTTGAAAGACTTCTAATTAATATTGACGGTGTAAATTACTGCGTCTTTTTTGCTGCTTTTCGTTACGGTTGTCTGTAACGAGGTGCGCATTCTACAGAGGGTTAAAATTTGGTCAAGCCATATTTCACGAAGTTACAAAATTGTTACAATCAAATGAAAGTTTTGATAAAACCGATCACTTAAAGCACATTAATTTTAGCAAATTTGCGCTTACCCACTTGCGCAACACCGCAAAACCCTTTATTGAACTGCAAACTTTTATCCAGCACTTTTTCACTATCCAGCTTTACACCACCTTGGTCAATGGCACGATTGGCTTCGGATGTACTTTCTACCAGGCCAGCTAATTTCAATAATTGCGCAATGCCAATCGATGCGCCATCAATATTGATTGTCACTTCAGGCACTTCATCGGGCACACCACCTTTGGCGCGCGTCTGGAAATCGTTGAGTGCTTTTTCGGCATCAAGCTGGCTATGGAAGCGCGCCACAATCTCTTGCGCGAACCGCACTTTAATATTGCGCGGGTTTTCACCTGCAGCTACGGCCGCTTTCCACTGTTGTACTGTTTCCAGCGATTCAAAAGAAAGTAACTCTATATAGCGCCACATTAATTCATCGCTGATCGACATCAGTTTGGCAAAGATAATTTCCGGCGCTTCATTAATACCAATATAGTTATTGAGCGATTTGGACATTTTATTGACGCCATCCAAGCCTTCTAATAATGGCATGGTCAGCACGCACTGCTGGCTTTGGCCTGCTTGCTTTTGCAGCTCACGGCCCATCAACAGGTTGAATTTCTGGTCGGTACCGCCCAACTCGACATCCGCTTTCAATGCAACAGAATCATAGCCCTGCAATAACGGATACATAAACTCATGAATCGCAATTGGCTGGTTAGACTTGAATCTTTTTGAAAAGTCATCACGTTCCAGCATGCGCGCAACCGTTAAGCTTGAGGCTAACTTGAGCATACCGGCTGCACCTAAATCGGTTAGCCAGCTTGAATTAAATACGATTTCGGTTTTATCTTTGTCTAATATTTTAAATACTTGCTCTGCATAGGACTGGGCATTTTCAATCACCTGCTCTTTGGTTAGTGGTGGGCGCGTCGTGCTTTTGCCCGTCGGGTCGCCAATCATGCCGGTGAAGTCGCCAATCAAAAATAACACTTGATGGCCTAAATCTTGAAAGTGGCGCAACTTATTGATGAGCACCGTATGACCTAAATGCAAATCCGGCGCGGTAGGATCAAAGCCAGCCTTGATTCGCAACGGCAGGCCTTTTTTTAATTTTTCGACCAGCTCTTGCTCAATAAGTAGTTCTTCACTGCCGCGCTTAATGATGGCTAATGATTGATTGATGTCGGTATTCACGGCTTTTTCCAATGGCTAAAAGAGGGTGTTTTTACAAATTGTTACTTTTTATTACAATAAAAATTCTGTTACTATGTATTTCTATTTAAAGCGTAAAGCTTTTTAATTCAAGCATTTGAGCGATTTTTTATTATTTTTTATGACGCAATTTTTGAACAAAAGCACGCAAAAATCCAAGCTTGCCATTTTAACGCAAAACTTATTACACAGTTTGCGTAAAATTAAAATGCGCTGGGTTTCGCTGATTTTAGTTTTACCTTTTTTTGCCATTATCGCTGCCTTTGGCACCGTTTCTTCGGAACAGCCGCGCTATGTCAAACCCGAAATCATTACAGAAGAGGTGACGCTGCCGCTGGCTGTGCGTAATGTGAATCGCGATGAAGAGTTCTGGCAGATCGACCAGGTGCGGCGCGATGATACTTTGGCCAGCATTTTTAGGCGCATGGGTATACGTGATGAAGATGCCATGAAATTTTTGATGCTTTCGCCCGATGCGCGCGCGATGAACAACCAGCTGATACCCGGCCACACCTTAGAGATTAAGACCAACTTGGATGGCCGGCTGTTGCACCTGGAATATGAAGTGGATCACGAAACCATTTTAGTGGCCGGCTTAACGCCTAGTGGTTATCAAGTCGCCACGCAAAAACTTATTTTGCAAAATCACCAGGTTTTAAAATCGGCCATCATTGTGGACTCATTGTTTAGCGCCACCGATGACGCTGGCATCCCGGACCAGATCGCGCTGCAAATCGCGGATATTTTTTCCAGTGAAATCGATTTTCATGATGATTTGCGCCCTGGTGACTATTTTAATGTGGTGTATGAGGCTTTTTATAACGCTGGCGAAATGATGAAGCTAGGCAATGTACTGGCAGTGGAATTTGTGAACCAGGGCAAAAAATACCAGGCCGTCCATTTTGGCGATGCAGAAGGTAAATTCGCTTATTACACGCCAGAAGGCAAAAGCCTGCATAAATCGTTTTTACGCTCACCGCTTGAATTTACGCGCATCAGCTCATCATTCAGCGCAGGACGCTTTCACCCTATTCTCAATCGTATCAAGGCACATAGAGGTGTCGATATGGCGGCGCCAACCGGCACGCGTATCAAAGCTTCGGGCAACGGGGTAGTCGATTTTGTCGGCCGTAAAGGTGGTTACGGTAACGTAATCGTACTTAAACACGAAAACGGTATCAGCACCGTTTATGGCCATTTATCGCGTTTTACACCAGGCTTGCGCAGGGGCATGCAGGTAGCACAAGGCGACATTATTGGCTTTGTAGGCATGACCGGTTTAGCCACCGGCCCGCATTTGCATTATGAATTTTTGCTCAACAAAGTACATCGCGATCCAATGACGGTGGCCTTGCCAACCAGTGTGCCCTTGGAAGGCAAATACAAAAAAGAATTTGATGCGCTAAGCTTAAACCTGATGGCACAAATTGAAATGTTAAACCGCAGGCAATCGGCATCTACAGACTGATGATGGATAAAGACCAGTTATTTATCGGCATCATGTCTGGCACCAGCCTGGATGGCATTGATGTTGCGCTGTGTGATTTAAGCGATGCAAAATGCAAAGTGGTTGCAACACACTTTGTAGCCTACCCGCAATCGCTCAAAACGCAGCTATTGCAATTGCATACCGCCACTCACAATGAATTGGAAATATCGGCGTTAACGGCAAACAGCCTCGCAAGCTTATATGCAGATGCGGTAAATGCGCTACTAGCCACGCAAAACCTGGCAGCCAGTGCCATCACGGCCATTGGCTGTCACGGTCAAACCATTCGCCACAGGCCTGAACTAGGCTTTACCTTGCAGATTGGTAATGCGGCACTACTGGCTGAACTCACTCACATCACTGTGGTTTCTGATTTTAGAAGCCGCGATATTGCCGCAGGTGGCCAGGGTGCGCCATTGGTGCCGGCTTTTCATCAAGCTATATTCGGATCCACGCAATCGAATCGCGCACTGGTTAATATTGGCGGCATCGCTAATATTACGTACTTAGGCAAAAATGGTGAGGTGCTGGGTTTTGATTCCGGCCCGGGCAATATGCTGCTGGATGCCTGGATAAAACAGCATTTGGGCAAGGATTACGATGCAAACGGTGCATGGGCAGCGACAGGCAAAGTGATTGAGCCACTATTATTGCAGATGCTGGCTGATCCCTACTTTGCCTTACCTCCGCCCAAAAGCACCGGCCGTGATTTATTTAATGATGCCTGGCTGGCACAACATTTAAACAATCAGCATTATCAGCCGCAAGATGTAGCGCATACCTTGCTTGCACTGTCTGCGCGCACCATTCATGATGCGCTGGCCCGGTTTTGTGGCGATGTGGATAGCGTCTATTTATGCGGCGGCGGCGCACACAATTCCCTGCTGATTCAGCATTTAAATCAATTATTGGGTAGTACACGGCTCTCTACCACCGCCGAATTAGGTGTGGGCGTAGATTGGGTGGAGGCTGCCGCCTTTGCCTGGCTTGCCAAGCAAACAGTTGACCACAAACCCGGCAACTTGCCTGCGGTGACAGGCGCCAAAGGTTTGCGCGTGCTGGGCGCAATTTATTCAGCCTAAGCGCTTTTAACACTGAAACATTTGGTATTATTGTTGCTTGAACACACGAATCAACATGCAGATTAAAGATTGACTATGACCACAAAACCAACAAAAGCCACCATCACCTTTGATAACGGCGCCCCAGCAATTGAATTGCCCGTACTTTCTGGTAGTTTGGGTAACGACGTTATCGATATTCGCAGCCTGGGCAAGCACGGCATATTTACTTACGACCCGGGATTTATGTCTACTGCGGCTTGCCAATCCAACATCACTTATATCGATGGCGAACAAGGCCTTTTATACCACCGTGGCTATCCCATTGAACAATTGGCTGAAAATTGCAATTTTTTAGAAGTGTCTTACTTATTGATGCATGGCGAATTGCCAAATGCCACACAGAAAGCTGAATTCACTAATTTAATCAGCGGCCATACCATGCTGCACGATCAGCTCAATAACGTGTTCCGCGGTTTTAGGCGCGATGCACACCCAATGGCGGTAATGGTAGGTGTGGTAGGCTCAATGTCGGCCTTCTATTTCAACGAAATGAGTGTTTACGATTTAGAGGATCGCCAGGTTTCTGCATATCGCCTGCTGGCAAAAGTGCCGACCATTGCGGCCTGGAGCTATAAATACATTATGGGCCAGCCCTTTATGTACCCAAACAACAAACTCAATTATGCCGAAAACTTTATGCATATGATGTTTGCCACACCATGTGAAGAATATGTGCCCAACCCGATATTGGCCAAGGCTTTTGAAAAAATATTGATCCTGCATGCCGACCATGAACAAAACGCTTCCACCAGCACGGTGCGTTTGGTAGGCTCAAGCGGCGCCAACCCTTTTGCAAGCGTTGCCGCGGGTATCGCATCGCTGTGGGGCCCTGCACATGGCGGTGCAAATGAAGCCACCCTGCAGATGCTAGAAGAAATGGGTGACGTGTCGCGCATCGGTGAGTTTATTAAACGCGCCAAAGATAAGTCTGACAGCTTCCGTTTGATGGGCTTTGGTCATAGGGTCTACCGAAATATGGACCCGCGCGCCGCCATTATGCGCACAACCTGTCACGAAGTATTAAATGAGCTGGGTTTACAGGATGATCCTTTATTTAAGCTCGCCATGGAATTAGAAAAAATCGCGCTAGAAGATGAATATTTCGTCTCACGCAAACTTTACCCAAACGTCGATTTTTACAGTGGCATCGTCATGCGCGCTATGGGCATTCCAAATTCTATGTTTACCGCCATCTTCGCCCTAGCCCGCACCGCAGGCTGGATAGCGCAATGGTCTGAGATGAATGCCGACCCGGAACACAAAATCGGCCGGCCAAGGCAATTATACAAAGGTGAGAATAGACGCGAATTCGTGCCGATTGATAAGCGCTAGTCTTGCAATATTAATTTGCTACAAAACCCAGCTTTTGTAGCGATTCATACATTTGTTGATTTACTTTTGCATAGCCGGCGGCATTGGGATGGATTTGGTCGGCTTTTAGATTTCTATCCGATAAAACGTCGGAAAATACGTCTTTAATTAAAGGAGTTGCTGTTTCTTTAGCGATTGATTCGTATAGCATATGGTCAGATAAATTTCCCACAGCGGCTCTCAACGCATTAAATTCCGGAATCGCTACTAATATGGTGGGTATATTTTGCGCTTTAAGTAATGCCACGATAGCTTTTAAATTGGCTTCTATTTGGCTTTTGGGTAACTGATGCAGAAAATCGTTACCGCCCAATTCTACAATCACTAACTGCGGTTGATATTCGCTTAACAACTCAGGCAATCGCTCTAAGCCACCGGCCGTGGTATCGCCTGGCACCCCTTTATTCACTATTTTCCAGCCAGTTGTTTGCGCCAATAAAGCAGGGTAATCTTCGCCTTCCTTGGCGCCGGTGCCATAGCTTAAACTATCTCCTAAAATCAAAACCGTTGCACCTTTGGGTATTTGTGAATACTGTTGAGATTCGCTGCAGGACGCTACCAAAGCTGCGAATAAAATCAATAATAACGCTATATACTTCTGCATTGAATCAAACCTTTAAACGCAAAAAAGCCAAGCAAACGCTTGGCTTAATGTTGAACACAAAAACAAAAACTAAACCGAAAATGAAGAGCCGCAACCACAAGTAGAGGTCGCTTGTGGATTTCTAATCACAAATTGTGAGCCTTGTAGATTATCTTGATAATCAATTTCTGCGCCCATCAGATATTGCAAGCTCATAGGGTCGATAAGCAAAGTTACCGTATCCTTTTGCACTTGCGTATCATCGTCATTCACTTCTTCTTCAAAAGTAAATCCATATTGAAAGCCTGAGCAACCGCCACCGCTGACGAATACGCGTAATTTCAAATCTGGGCTGCCTTCTTCCTCAATCAATTCTTTGACTTTTTTGGCAGCATTATCGGTAAACACCAATGGGGTTGGCATTTCTACATCGGGTAGATCGGTCACAGCGTTCATATTTACTCCTTAAACTTCATATACTTAACTACTATAGAACATAATTGGGGGTTAATGTTCAATTTTACAAGTTATTAACAAAATAACTTAAAGCACTTCTTCTGGCGTGCCTTCACCTAAGTAAACCAGTTTGCCTTCAATCACCGCCCCTGTGTGCATCTCTAGCGACTTGTAATACAGGTCACCGGTGATACGTGCCTTGGTTTGCAACTCAATAAACTGGCTGGCTTTTACCGGGCCGATCACTTTACCATTCAATACAATTTTTGCGGCGGTGACTGCACCTTCTATGCGGCCATTTTCACTGATGATAATGGTGCTGGGCGAGCCGTTTTGCTCACTGACATTGCCGCGGATCGCGCCATCTACGCGCAGGCCACCACTAAAATGTAAATCACCTTCTATGCGTGTATCAACGCCGACTAGCGTGTCGATACGGTTATCAATCTTGTTGGCTTTTTTAAAAAACATATTTTTCCCCGCTGGCTGTAGGTGTATCAATCCCAAACAGTTATTTTGATTTTTTGCCGTTCAGCATATTCTTATAGAAGAATAAATCTTCTTTGATTTTAATGTTCTCATCTTGAACGCTTGCAAGCTCTTTGGCAAGGTTATTATTGGTTGCCAGCTCGATTTGCAGCTCGCGTTGCGCGCCTACCAGCTTGGTCTGCAAGGCTTTATTTTCCATTGCAATCTGTTCCGATTTTTGACGAACATTCCTGTTTTCACCATCATGCATCAACCAATAAGCCAGCACAAAACCCAGCACGACAAACAACACGGCTAATAAAGTTTGGAAGTACCAGGGACGCTTTGAGCGCACCGCCACTTGTTTGGCGGTTAATCCAAAATGGCGGCGAATTTTACGGCGTACAGGTTTCATTGTCTATTCCTGCTTATGGCAATAGCGGCACAACTTGCAAGCCACAATGTTCATCCAGGCCAAACATAATATTCATATTCTGCACCGCTTGCCCTGCCGCGCCTTTTACCAGGTTATCTTGCACCACTACTATCGTTAAATAGCCAGTAGCCGCTTGTTTATGCAAGGCGATGCGTAATTGATTAGACCCCCGCACTGAACGCGTTTCAGGCTGGCTGGATGCTGGCATCACATCAACAAATTGTTCATGGGCATAGCGCTGCTCGTACAGAGCTTGCAAGTCAGCTGTTTGTCCTGCATCACTAAGTTTGACGTAAATGGTGGAAAGCATGCCGCGTATCATCGGAATCAGGTGCGGCACGAAAATAAAATCAATATCGGTACCCGCTAGCTGCGTGATTTGCGCCTGTATTTCAGGATGGTGCCTGTGACCACTCAAGCCATAGGCTTTCATATTGTCGCTGGATTCAGCAAACAAAGTAGCTACTTCGGCTTTCCTGCCTGCGCCAGACACGCCCGACTTGCAATCAGCCACGATGGGCGCTGAAAAATCGATCAGGCCTTGCTCTAGCAATGGCGTTAAACCTAGCAAGACAGTGGTTGGATAGCAGCCCGGGTTACCGATGACCTTTGCCGTTTTGATTTGCTCGCGATATAGCTCAGGAATGCCATACACCGCTGCGCTCAGAACATCAGGACAGCTATGCGGCATTTTGTACCATTTTTCAAAAACGGCGGTATCTTGCAACCTGAAATCGGCCGCCAGGTCGATGACCTTAACGCCAGCATTTAATAAGGTTTGCGCCTGGCTCATCGCCACACCATGCGGTGTCGCAAAAAATACCACATCGCAACCGCTTAAGTCAGCCGTGGCTGGATCAGAAAAAGCCAGATCGACAAAGCCACGCAAGCTGGGGAACATATCGGCTACCGGCAAGCCGGCCTCACCACGGGAAGTAATGGCTGTTAGCTCCGCATGCGGGTGGATAGCCAGCAGGCGCAGCAGCTCGACACCGGTATAACCTGTGCCGCCTACAATACCAATTTTTAGTTTTTGATTTGCCATAGCAATTAAAGCCGAAATAAAAATGTAAAAACGAAACCTTAAATGAAAAAGGCCGCTAACGCGACCTTTTTTACTCTTGACGCCCAAAATAAGGCGTAGGCTAACTTAGCGTTTAGAGAATTGTTTACGACGACGCGCTTTGCGTAAGCCCACTTTTTTACGCTCAACTTCACGTGCATCACGTGTCACGAAACCAGCATGTGACAAGGCGCTTTTTAACGCTGCATCGTAGTCGATCAAAGCACGTGTAATGCCGTGACGAACCGCACCGGCTTGGCCAGATTCACCGCCACCGATAACGTTGACCATGATGTCAAAGCTAGCTGTGTTGTTTGTTAGCTCTAGTGGTTGACGTAAAATCATGCGTGATGTCACGCGTGAGAAATACTCATCAACAGGCTTATCATTCACAATGATATTGCCTTTAC
>JAZKEN010000076.1:0-1948 GCA_040387035.1 Pseudomonadota bacterium
TGAACGACCTTCGCGCACGCGAATTTTACGAAAAACCAACTTGGGAACGTAAACGCAAAGCTGCTGCTGCGGTTAAACGTCAATACCGTCGTTTACGCAACCAAACATTGCCAGCAAAACTTTACTAAGTTCTAAACAGTGGCTGAGAATAATGTAGCGGATAACCAAGCCGCTGACACTGCATCAAATACAGCGGCAAATACCTCCGCAAACGAGGTGCCTGCATTTCTGCATATTGCAGATCGTTTTATTGCGCTAGCCAACGAGCAAGCGCAGCAAAAAGATCTGGCGACTGCAAGTGCAGGCTTTTTATATGCCAATGCACGTTTTACGGCGTTTTTAGTGGCTTCACAATGTGGAAATACCGAGGCGCTTGAAGCAGAGAAAAATGCGGCTATTGAGTATTTCGTTAATCAATACGCACAAGCATTGACCAGCAATATCACTGATTACCAAAACAACTTCGCGCAATACTTTAACAAGTAATTCGCAAGTAAGCCGTCATGACATTAAAAGCCCAGATTTCTGAAGACATGAAAACCGCTATGCGCGCTAAAGATAGCGTGCGTTTGGGTGCAATACGTCTATTGCAATCGGCAATCAAACAACGCGAAGTAGACGAACGCATTGAATTAAGCGACGCCGACGTGATTGCCGTCATTGAAAAGATGCTCAAACAACGTCGCGATTCTATCGCTGCGTTTGAATCGGCTAACAGGGCCGATTTAGCGGATATTGAAAAGTTTGAAGTCAGCGTGCTGCAAACCTACATGCCAAAACAATTAAGCGATGAAGAGCTTAACCAAATCATCACGCAAGTGATTGCAGACTCAGGTGCGACAGGCGCCAAAGACATGGGTAAAGTGGTCGGTCTTGTTAAGCCTCTTGTAGCTGGTGTGGCCGATATGGGCAAGGTTTCCGGGCTGATTAAATCACGCTTGGCCTAATGCAAGTTTGCTGTAAAACTAAAGGAGCGAAAGCTCCTTTTTTGTTTTCTAAATTAAGCTAAAATCATCAACTTAGGTACACTCAAATTTTGGCAGCAATTACAATCAATGGCGCAGATACATTTTGATTCCTGACAGCTTTATTCAAGACTTACTCAACCGCGTCGATATTGTCGATGTGATCGATAAAAGTGTGCCACTGAAAAAAGCGGGTGCGAATTACTCTGCCTGTTGCCCGTTTCACAACGAAAAATCCCCCAGCTTTACCGTCAGCCCGACCAAGCAGTTCTATCATTGCTTTGGTTGCGGCGCGCATGGCACGGCAATCGGTTTTCTGATGGAGTATGCGGGCTTAAGTTTTGTAGAAGCGATTCATGACCTGGCTAAAAATGTCGGCATGATTGTGCCTCAGCAAGATTCAACGCCCGCTTCGCGTGAAGCTGATGCCGCCAACAAAAGCATCAAGCTGGGTTTGCAGGAAACCTTGCAGCAGGCGGCCAATTATTACAAATCCGAACTGAAGAAATCAGAACGCGCGATTGATTATCTAAAAGCGCGTGGTTTGAGCGGCGTGATTGCCGCCAAATTCCAAATAGGCTATGCACCGGCTGGCTGGCAAAACCTGCAAACCGTGTTTAGCCATTACGAAAACGATGCCTTACAAATAGCCGGCCTAGTCGTAGAAAATGAGCAAGGCCGTCGTTACGACCGTTTCCGTGACCGCATTATGTTTCCCATTCATGACCAGAAAGGCCAGGTCATTGGTTTCGGCGGGCGCGTGATTAACCCGGAAGATACGCCAAAATATTACAACTCACCGGAAACTCCGCTGTTTCAAAAAGGCCATGAATTATATGGCTTGTTTGTGGCCAGACGCGCCATTCGCGATGCAGGTCGCGTGCTGGTGGTGGAAGGCTATATGGATGTGGTGGCACTGGCGCAATATGGTATTGAATACGCCGTTGCCGCCCTGGGTACGGCGACCACGCCGTTTCATATCA
>JAZKEN010000077.1:0-2325 GCA_040387035.1 Pseudomonadota bacterium
GTAGGGGAAACATGCGGGTGTGCATTGCTTTCCGTTACGCCGCCATGGGTCGCCCACCGTGTATGGCCGATACCTGTATAGCCACTTAAATTTACTTCAAGCGCCTTTTCTGTCATCGCTGCTACGCGTCCCACTGCCCGCACACGTTCGATACCCGTGCTATTCAATATCGCAATACCGGCCGAATCATAGCCACGATACTCTAGCCGACTTAAACCTTCTATCAGCGTTGATACCACGTTTCTTTTAGCAACTGCACCTACAATGCCACACATAAATTTACTTTCTAGGATTATTTTTTAATCAGTCTTTTTAATTTTTTGCGGCCGTTTCCAGCCCACTATGGTTTTTTGCTCTTTGGCACGGCAAAAAGTGAGTGCATCTGCGGGTGCGTCTCTGGTAATGGTAGAACCTGCAGCAATCGTCGCATTTTTGCCGATGGTCACTGGCGCAATCAACTGTGAGTCTGAGCCTATAAACGCACCATCTTCTATAATGGTCCTAAATTTATTTGCGCCATCGTAATTACAAGTGATGGTGCCTGCACCGATATTGACGTTTTTGCCCACTGTGGTGTCGCCCACATAGCTCAAATGATTGATTTTGCTGCCATTGTCCACTTGCGCATTTTTAAGCTCTACAAAGTTGCCAATATGCGTGTCAGCCGCCAGTGTTGTGCCTGGCCTTAATCGCGCATATGGCCCGATGCGGCCATTTTCACCGACTTCAGCATCGTCGATATGGGTAAATGCAGCAATTTGTGTACCAGCGGCAATGCTTGCATTCTTAATCACGCAATTGGCGGCGATTTTCACGTTATCGCCCAATGTTACTTGGCCTTCAAATACGCAATTGACATCGATTTCGACATCTCTGCCAACTTCTAAAGCGCCTCGCACATCCAGGCGGGCAGGGTCCTTTAAGGTAACGCCCAATTGCATTAAGTTTTGTGCAAGCCGGGCTTGGTATACACGCTCGATCTGGCTAAGGTCTACTTTGGAATTGATACCGGTTACCGACCACTCATCGCTGGTGATTTCAGCCACCACATTGATGTTATCCTCAACCGCAAAGCCGACAATATCGGTCAAATAATATTCAGCTTGTGCATTGTTATTACGCAAACGGCTTAACCAGCTTGTAAGCTGGCTATTTGGCATCGCCATAATACCGGTATTCACTTCATTGATTTGGCGCTGCGCGTCGCTTGCGTCCTTGTGTTCTACAATGGCGGTCACTAGATGCTTGTTACGGATAATGCGGCCATAGCCTGTTGGGTCGGCTTTATTAAATGACAAAATCGCCAGTTGCTGTTTGGCGCTCGCTATCAGGTTTTGACAGGCGCTCGCATCGACCAATGGCACATCGCCTAACATGATCAGGGTGGTGCCATCGGCATCCAGATAGGGTGCAGCCTGCTGCACCGCATGACCTGTACCCAATTGTTCAGCCTGGTTCACCCATACGATATCTTCATGGCTAAACGCTTCACGCACGGTTTCGCCGCCATAGCCATAAACAACGATGATTTTTTGCGGGTTTAAACTTTTGGCACAATCGATAACATGCGCCAAAATTGGCTTGCCGCCGATTTCATGCAGCACTTTGGGCTTGTTGGAGTGCATGCGCGTGCCTTTGCCCGCAGCGAGAATAACGATATTGAGTGTATTGGCTGTCATGTTAAAACATTGATTGAATAATTTGTTCTATTGTAAGGTATAAAGATGACACAAACAAAAAAGGTAGCCTAAGCTACCTTTTTTAACAATCAATTTAAACCGATCGCTAATGTGTTTTACGCAGGCGCTCAATGGCTTGAATCTGCGCCATTGCTTCAGACAACTCAGCTTGCGCTTTTGCATAATCCATATCAGAAGTACGATTTTTCATCGCTTCCAATGCGGCTTCTTTTGCTGCAATGGCTTTTGCTTCATCCAGGTCATGGCCACGTACTGCCGTATCAGCCAACACAGTAATCATGCCTGGTTGCACTTCTAACAAACCGCCGGAAATAAAAATGACGACTTCTTCAGCAGCATCCGCTAATTGAATGCGTAATGCACCCGGTTTGATTGTGGTAATCATCGGCGCATGGTTGGGGTAGATACCCACTTCACCGGCACCCGCAGGTGCAACCACAAACTCGGCTTCGCCAGAGAATATGCTTGCTTCTGCGCTTACTACATCGATATGAACAGTATTTGCCATCATTTATCCTTAAACTATTGTCAATAAACTAACTTATAGTTACTAACTACTAGTTTAAAGTTTTGGCTTTCTCAACTGCTTCTTCAATACCACCAACCATATAGAACGCTTGCTCAG
>JAZKEN010000078.1:0-3849 GCA_040387035.1 Pseudomonadota bacterium
AATAGTTGTGGCTGCTTGCTTCCGCATCTGACCAGGTTGGCTACTTTACAATGCGGGGAGGCCCGCCAGACTGGATTTTACCTTAAATCGGCCGGGTTTTACAGGCGAATCGCATGGCTAGGTGATTTTGCCAGAGTAAAACTGACATTTTTATTTATAGCCCACACGTTCAACCGGAGGCAATTGCTGCAATTCCTCATCGGAATACAAGCGCCCACGTGTGATAAAGGCAAAGCCGGTGCCGCAATCCAAGGAAAACGAACCGCTGGAGCCAGGCATCGCGTCCAGTATCGTATGCATGTTTTCGGCAAAGGTAAAGTGGCTATCGCCCATATAGAAAGTGGCGTTGTTAAACTTTCCCAGCACCACGTCGGAAGCGCTTGGGTTGAATTCTTTTACCGGCATGCACATGGGGCCGCTGCCTTCACAGCATCCGCCGGACTGCAAAAATATAATCGGGCCGTGCTCAGCCGTTAGCTTATCTATCAGCGCAAGCGCAGAGGGGGTTGCGGAAACGCGTTCGGCCATTTTTTAATTCCTTTTAAACAAAAAGAGGCGAGTAAACCCGCCCCTTTTATTTCAATCAATTTTCGCTAACTAAACCTTTAATTAGAAGAAACCTAATTTATTTGGGCTGTAGCTGACCAGCAAGCATTTGGTTTGCTGGTAGTGGTCTAGCATCATTTTATGATTTTCGCGACCGATACCAGACTCTTTGTAGCCACCAAATGCAGCGTGGGCAGGGTAGGCGTGGTAGCAATTGGTCCACACACGGCCAGCCTTAATGCCACGACCCATGCGGTAAGCCACAGAACCATCACGGCTCCAAACACCGGCACCTAAACCAAAGATGGTGTCGTTGGCAATCGCTAGCGCTTCCGCTTCATCTTTAAAGGTAGTCACAGCTAGCACCGGGCCAAAAATCTCTTCCTGGAACACGCGCATTTTGTTGTGGCCTTTTAGCAAGGTCGGTTGCACATAGTAACCATCCGCTACATCGCCAGTTAACATATTGCGCTCACCGCCGATTAACACTTCAGCGCCTTCTTGTTTACCAATTTCAATGTAGTTCATGATCTTGTTCAATTGGTCTTGAGAAGCCTGTGCGCCCAGCATGGTATTCGGGTCTAGCGGGCTGCCTTGCTTGATGGCTTTTACGCGCTCTAACACGCGGGCGATAAATTTATCGTAGATAGATTCTTGAATAATCGCGCGTGATGGGCAGGTACATACCTCGCCCTGGTTGAATGCAAATAACACCAGGCCTTCAATCGCTTTATCAAAGAACGCATCATCTTCATCCATGATATCCGCAAAGAAGATGTTAGGTGATTTGCCACCTAATTCCAGTGTTGCCGGAATCAGGTTGCTGGCAGCGGCTGTTGCAATGGCACGGCCTGTGGCGGTTGAACCGGTAAAGCCGATCTTGGCGATACGTTTGCTGTTTGCTAACGGTGCGCCCACTTCGCGGCCATAACCGTTTACGATATTGATGACGCCCGGCGGTACCAAATCACCAATCACTTCCATCAGGATCAAGATACTAATCGGTGTGAATTCAGCCGGTTTCAGTACCACACAGTTACCGGCGGCTAGCGCAGGTGCCAGTTTCCAGGCAGCCATCAAGATCGGGAAGTTCCAGGGAATGATTTGGCCCACAACGCCTAGTGGTTCATGAAAGTGGTAAGCCACTGTGTCATGATCGATCTCACTGATGCCACCTTCTTGCGCGCGGATGGCGCCGGCAAAGTAGCGGAAATGATCCACGGTTAATGGGATATCCGCATTCATGGTTTCGCGGATTGGCTTGCCGTTATCGATAGTATCTGCCGTAGCGATTAACTCTAAATTCGCTTCAATGCGGTCTGCAATTTTTAGTAGGATATTAGAACGTTCAGTTGTTGAGGTTTTTGCCCATTTGTCAGTTATTGCATGCGCTGCATCTAAGGCTAACTCAACATCTTCTGCACTCGAGCGTGCGGCTTGCGTGTAATTTTTACCTGTGATGGGTGAAATCACATCAAAATATTCGCCTTTTACAGGTGCAACCCATTTACCACCAATAAAGTTATCATACTTGGCTTTATAAGGTATTTTCACGCCAAGGCCTTTTAGTAAATCTAAACTCATGCTAACTCCTCTAGTTTTGCTATTAATAATGTAGTGTTTCTAGTTGTAAAACCGCATTGCTTTGTTGCAATTTTTTATAGTGTCAGGTGATTAACGAAAATCGTTAAACCCTAAATAAATCAAGGGTTTCAGCGAATTATTTCTTATTTAAATTAGCTCTAAACAATAAACCTAAGCGGCGAGTAACGCAAGTGTATTAACAGAATATTGTAAATAATTTGTAACATCACAAGTAGCGATTATTCTAAGCTTGTTATATAGTTTAGTATACAAATAACACATTTTAGTTAGTGTGCTAAATAATAATTAAAATGAATGAAGAGGACAAGTTGTCTGTATCAAATACAAACCCTGTTTTTGGCATTACCACTAGAGAGTTTTGGCATAATATCAGCCACCCCACCGATGCTACTTTGGGCAAAGCCATACTGACCATTTTAGTATTTGCGGAAAGCCTGGTTTGTATTTTCTGGATATTCACGCTGTCGGGTCTGGGTGAAGGCTATGCAATGATGGCAGCAGTGCCTTATGCCTACATTATTCTTTCCTACGCCAGTTTGCTTGTTTTCTACCGCACTAAAAAATTCGAATATTTCACCTTTACCCAGCTAGTCATGTTGCTGGTCATGCCTTTTTTTATGCAATGGGCGATAGGCGGCTACGAAGCTTCTAGCGGTATTGCCATATGGGCGATATTGTCACCGATAGGTGCTCTAATGATTCTTGGTACCAAGCAATCCACACCCTGGTTTATCTTGTTTGCCTTTTTGGCGGGCCTGTCCTGGAAATTGAATTACCTGTTTGCAGGTAACTCCTTGCCTATACCAACACACATCAAAGATACTTTTTTCCTGATGAACATTATGGGTACCGCCTGTATCCTGTATGCGGTGATGCGTTATTTTCAAAGTCAAAAAGAGCGCACCTTGCACGAACTGGAGCTGGAACAAGCCAGGTCTGAAAAATTACTTTTGAATGTACTGCCTAAATCGATTGCAAGTCGTTTAAAAGACAACGATATGCGCATTGCCGATAGTCATGAAGCGGTAACCATCTTGTTTGCGGATATTGTGGATTTTACCAAGATGACAGCAACCATGCCGCCAGCAGAATTGGTGGATTTGTTAAGCCAGCTATTTTCGCGTTTTGACAAGCTGGCCGATCATTACGGCTTGGAAAAGATTAAAACCATTGGCGATGGCTATATGGTGGTTGGCGGCGCGCCAATCTATCTTGATAATCATGCCAATGTAATCGCGCAATTAGCCTTGCAAATGCAGGAAGAGCTGACGGTTTTTAATTTGCATATTGGTAAGGTGCTGCAAATGCGTATTGGTATTAGTAGCGGGCCGGTGGTGGCTGGCGTTATCGGCACCAGCAAGTTTGCCTATGATATCTGGGGCGACCCGGTCAATATGGCCAGCCGCATGGAAAAAAATGGCTTGCCGGGAGCGATTCAAGTCAGCGAGGTGACTTATGACCTGCTTAAAGAACAGCATGTATTTGAAGCGCGCGGCCTTATTCCTATTAAGGGCAAGGGCGAAGTAAATACCTATTTCTTAAAAGGCTGAAAGATAGATTGCATGGCGACGTTAAGTCGCTTTGTCATCGTTTAAGTATCGTATATAATCCGCCGCTTAAGTTATAAAACAACTTGAGCCCGCGGAGAGATGGATGAGCGGTTTAAGTCACCACCCTGGAAAGGTGGCACAGGGTTTA
>JAZKEN010000079.1:0-2107 GCA_040387035.1 Pseudomonadota bacterium
CAGCGCACACTAAACCCACATCCCAAAAAATTAAGTCTTTACGCTCGCTGTATTTGCATACAGCAGGTAAAATTATTGCAATTGCATTTTGTGGCAGCAACGCGCGCCGCAACACTAGGAATATAAAACCATGGAAACAGTGAATAACAAACAAAACCAGATCATCATTTTTGATACTACCTTGCGCGATGGCGAACAAAGCCCTGGCGCATCAATGACCAAAGAAGAAAAAATCCGTATTGCGCGCCAGCTTGAAAAATTGGGCGTCAACGTGATTGAAGCAGGCTTTGCCGCCGCCAGCCCAGGCGACTTTGATGCGATTTCCGAAATCGCTAAAATCATTAAAAACTCCACCGTTTGCTCACTTGCGCGTGCCAGTGAAAACGATGTGCGCCGTGCCGGTGAAGCCATCAAGCATGCAGCCAGTGGCCGTATTCATACCTTTATCGCCACCAGCAAAATCCATATGGAAAACAAATTGCGCATGACGGAAGACCAGGTGGTTGATCGTGCGGTGCAAGCGGTGAAATGGGCCTTGGAATATACGCCGGATGTGGAATTCTCGGCAGAGGATGCGGTTCGTTCCGATATCGATTTCTTGGTGCGTGTATTTGATGCGGTGATTGCAGCAGGCGCCAAAACCATCAACGTGCCGGATACGGTAGGCTACTCCATCCCAGCGCCATGGGGAGAAACCATGGCGACATTGATCAGGCGCGTTAAGGATTCGGACAAAGTGGTTTGGAGTACGCATTGCCATAACGATTTGGGTATGGCGGTAGCCAATTCATTGGCAGCTGTGATGGGCGGTGCACGCCAGGTGGAATGTACCATCAACGGTTTAGGTGAGCGTGCAGGTAACGCCAGCTTGGAAGAGGTGGTGATGGCCTTGCGCACCCGCAAGGATATTTTCAAACTTGAAACCAGCATTGATACTACGCAAATCGTACCAACCTCTAAATTGGTCTCTACCATCACCGGCTACCCGGTGCAGCCGAATAAGGCAATTGTGGGTGCCAATGCGTTTGCGCATGAAAGCGGTATCCATCAAGACGGCGTATTAAAGCACCGCGAAACCTATGAAATCATGCGTGCCGAAGATGTAGGCTGGAACGCCAACAAATTAACCTTGGGTAAATTGTCCGGAAGAAACGCCTTTCGCACGCGCTTAAAAGAATTGGGCATCGAATTGGAATCGGAAGACGCGATAAATGCCGCTTTTGCGCGCTTTAAAGATTTGGCAGATAAAAAATCCGAAATCTTTGATGAAGATTTGCATGCCTTGGTTAGCGATGAGTTTGTGCATGAAGCCAGCGAAAATTACAAATTGGTTTATTTGCAAGTCGCCAGCCAAACCGGTGAAGTGCCGCATGCCATCATTACCTTATCTGACAATAGCATTGAAAAAAGCGCTGAGGCCGATGGCGGCGGGCCAGTGGATGCCACGTTTAAAGCGATTGAAAGCATGGTCAACAGCGGTGCTGAGTTGCAATTGTATTCTGTCAATAACATCACCAGCGGCACCGATGCACAGGGTGAAGTGACGGTGCGTTTGGCAAAAGGCGGACGTATCGTGAACGGGCAGGGCGCAGATACCGATATTGTGGTGGCTTCAGCCAAGGCGTATTTGAATGGGTTGAATAAATTGTATTCCAAAGATGAAAAGATGAATCCACAACTTTGATTTTTTGCAAAATCGACCAAATACTTTGTTGCTTTTCGCTTGCCGTACTTGATTGTACTGTCTGCGCTCAAGCGCGTGGTCTTTGGCCGATTTAACAAAAAAACGATGTGATATGCCTAATAAAAACCAAACTTTACTGATTGTTGCAGCGCTGTTTTGCACCTACTTTATCTGGGGTTCAACTTATCTAGCGATTAAGTTCGGTATTGAGAGTTTTCCACCATTTTTAATGGGTGGCATACGATTTACCGTTGCCGGTATTTTATTGTATATAGTCATGCGATTCCTGGGCGCGCCAAACCCAAGCAAGCAAGAGTGGCTGGGCGCAACGGCGGTAGGTATTTTATTGCCGGCACTGGGCAACGGTACGGTTTGCTATGTGCAGCAAACCGTTTCATCCAGCGTTGCGGCGCTGGCGATTGC
>JAZKEN010000079.1:2207-7440 GCA_040387035.1 Pseudomonadota bacterium
AATGGTTGGGAATTGCGATTGGTTTTGTCGGCATTGCCATGCTGAACTTTGGCGGCAGCTTGCACGGCCAGCTATTTAGCGCATTTTTACTTATCTTTGCGGCGGCTACCTGGTCGTTTGGTTCGGTTTGGGGTAAGCATTTAAGTATGCCGAAAGGATTGATGGCACCCGCCTGCCAAATGCTGATGGGTGGCATTGCCTTATTGGGCTTCAGCGCATTCCAGGGTGAGCAATACCCCAGTGTGATTAGCCTGAAATCGTGGGGCGCCATGTTGTTTTTAATCGTACTAGGCTCACTCGTTGCCTACAGTGCCTACCAATATTTGCTTAAAACGGTACGCCCGCTGGTGGCGAGCAGTAATACCTTTGTTAACCCGGTGGTGGCATTTGCGCTGGGTATCTGGCTGGCAAGTGAGCATGTGACTACAACAGAATATATTGCGCTAGCGGTGATCCTGGTGGGCGTATTTTTAGTATTGACTACTGATAGCCATGAAAAGATCAGTCTTTAGCCGTCGTTCCAGCTCCGGTGGGGATCCAGGTCAGTTGCAAGTTAACGAATGTTACAATAAACACACCAGGCTAGACACTTAATTAGCCTAGATTACCGCAAACGCGGGAATGACAGCCTTACAAAATTTTAATCTTACAAAGATGTTCAACATGAAACAAAACCTTGCCCTATTCGACTTAGACAACACATTATTAGCAGGCGACTCAGACTATAACTGGAGCCTGTTCTTAATTGAGGAAGGTTTGCTGGATGCTAAAACCCATCACGATCGAAATGAGCAGTTTTACCTGGATTACAAAAACGGCAATTTGGATATCTTTGCCTTTTTGCAATTTCAATTACAACCTTTGAGCCAGCACCCCAAAAAATTCCTGGATGAGCTGCATGTGAAATACATGCAAAAAGTGATTAAGCCGATGATGACCGAAAAAGCACTGGCCTTGGTCGATCAACACAAGGCGGCAGGCGATCTATGCGTCATCATTACTGCTACGAACAGTTTTGTAACCAAGCCGATTGCCACTGCCTATGGCATTGAGCACCTGATTGGTACCGATCCTGAGATGGTCAACGGCCAATATACCGGCGGTGTAAGCGGTATACCCAGCTTTCAGGAAGGCAAAGTAACGCGGATCAATCAATGGCTGCAAGAGCGCGGAAAAGCCCTAAATGACTTCGAAAAAAGTTATTTTTATTCGGATTCGCACAATGATCTGCCGTTGATGAAATTGGTCACGCATCCTGTAGCAGTAGATGCAGATGCAACCCTAGCAACCTTTGCTAAAGAAAATAGCTGGCCTGCGATTAGTTTGCGTTAAAAGTTTTTATTCCCTAATTTGGGGGCTTGCCGCTGTTTTTAAGGCCCATTAATCTAGATTTAATTATCCGGATTAAGGGCTTACGATGGCTAAAAACATTATATTTTGCGCAGATGGTACTTGGAATAAACCGCTGGAAGAAATCGACCAAGATACTGAATCACCATCCAACGTCTTTAAATTGTTCAACCTGCTAGCCGGCAAGCAAGGCGACAATATCCGCATCAATATGGCCACAGGCCGTATCTCAGAATACGAAAAAAGCTATATTGCCGATACCAAAACGGTTCAAATCGCCAAGTATATCAATGGGGTAGGTAATTCCAGCGTCAAAATGAACCGCATATTGGGTGGCGCATTCGGCTTTGGCTTAATTGAGCGCATCGCCAGGGGCTATACGTTTATTTCCAGGAATTACGTTGAAGGCGACAAGATTTTCATCATTGGCTTTAGCCGCGGCGCCTATACCGCCAGGGCATTGGCTGGCCTCATCGCTAACAAAGGTTTGCTGGCTAGAAAATTCAATCAGGGCGAAGCCGAATCTTACGATATGGCAGTGCGCGCCTGGTACAGTTATCGCGCGGGTATCCAACAAACCACGTACAAAAACAACTTTTTAAATCTGCTTACCGCTTTTACCAGCATTAGAAATTTTCTATTGCAAAACACCCTGACAGATACGGATTTCAACCAGGATATTCCTGTTGAGGCCGTAGCCGTGTGGGATACGGTTGGTGCGCTGGGTATTCCTGATTTCGAATTTGACGATAAACGTGCTGAAATCCGGGATGGCTTTGCCTTTGCCGATAATATATTGAATGCAAAGGTAAAAAATGGCTTTCATGCGGTGGCTTTGGATGAAATGCGATTGCTGTTTACACCCACATTATGGGAAAGGCGCGATGGTATTCAGCAAGTTTTATTTGCAGGCTCGCACTCGGATGTGGGAGGTGGCTATAAAGAGGCCGGCTTGTCGGATTGCGCCTTAAGGTGGATGATTGATGTACTGGGAGATAAAAAGCTGGGCGTCAAATTCGTGGATAGTGCGTCCAAGCTGGTGGGCAATCCTGCCGATTTAGCGCATACCGAATGGGCGCATTTGGTCGGCCTCACCGATAAAGTAGGGCAGCGGCAATTTAATAGTTTGGTGCAAAACGGCACATTGAGCGTACATCAATCGGTGTCAGCTAGAAAGGCGCTGGCGGCTTTCAGTCAATACAGGAACCAGCCGCCCAGCTTGTATAGGCCAAATAATTATTAGTTTATTTGCTTAGTAGCACTTGCAAAATAAACTTGCTGCCAATGTAGGCCAGCAGCAACAGCACAAAACCCACCAATGTCCAGCGAATGGCCTTGATGCCGCGCCAGCCATATTGGTAGCGGCCATAAAGCAGCCAGCCGTAAATCACCCAGGATGCGATCGAGAAGATGGTTTTGTGGTTAAACTGCAGCGGTTTACCAAAAATCTGCTCACTAAACAGCATGCCGCTTAACAGGGTGAGCGTCAGCAACACAAAACCAACTGTAATCACTTTAAATAACAAGCTTTCCATCACCATTAAAGGTGGAAAGTTGGGTAGCTTGATAGGCGTAGGTTTGTTGTGCAGGCTGCGTTCTGCAACCGCCATCAAAAGCGCATGCAAAGCGGCAAAGGTAAACAGGCTATATGCCAGAATCGCAATGGCGATATGTGCAAAGAACAAGCTTGAAGCGGCCTCTGTCTGCGGTAGGTAATGGTTTTTAATAGCAAAGGCGGGCAGCAACACGAATAATGCGGCAGGCGGCAGCACAAAGGCCTGCAAGCTATGCAATTGGTGTTTTAAATTGGCCAGCCAGTAAATCAGCGCAGTCAGCCAGAAAATCGCGGATAGCGCGTAATAAAAGCCCAGGTTAACGTTACCTACGGTAAAGATATCGCGATAGAGCAGCCAGCCATGCAGCATCAGCCCTAAAGCGATCATGGCGGAATGCAGCTTTAGCGATTCAGCATGGTTGCTCAATTTGGCAGTGCGCCAAAAATCAGCGGCAACGGCGACATAAATAAAACTGACGACTAAGTACGGAATAAGATGAACCATAATGCAATTATGGCAAAACTCGGCTGAAGTGCATAGTAAGAGTTAAAGAATCACGCGGCTTGATGTAAAATCCACTTAGATTGCCAGTTGGATTCACTGGGCAATAACACTTATTAGGTCATTAAAAATGTTAGAAAACTTAACCGGCAGGCTGCAAGGCGTTATTAAAAATTTGCGCGGACAAGCGCGATTAACGGAAGACAATATCGCGGATGCGATGCGTGAAGTGCGTATGGCATTGCTAGAGGCAGACGTGGCCTTGCCAGTGGTAAAAGACTTTATCAGCAAGGTAAAAGAGCGTGCGCAGGGCAAAGAAGTCTTGCTCAGCTTAACACCTGGCCAAGCCGTGATTGAAGTGGTGAACGATGAGCTGACCGCATTGATGGGCAAGGCCAATGTTGGCCTCAATCTGGCGGCTGTACCACCGGCCATCATCCTGATGGCCGGTTTGCAAGGCTCTGGTAAAACAACCACCTCTGGAAAATTAGCCAAACTATTAAAAGAACAAAAGAAAAAAGTGCTATTGGCGAGTGCCGATGTATACAGGCCTGCGGCGATCGCACAACTGCAAACCTTAGCCAAGCAACTGGATATCGACTGTTTCGACAGTAACGCCAACCAGAAACCGCTGGATATCGCCAGCGACGCCTTGGTATTTGCCAAAAAAGGCTATTACGACGTATTGATTTTTGATACGGCAGGACGCCTGGGTATTGATGAAGCCATGATGGCGGAAATTAAAGCCCTGCATGCGCAGCTTAATCCCATTGAAACGCTGTTTGTAGTGGATGCGATGCAGGGGCAGGATGCGGTGAATACCGCCAAAGCCTTTGGCGAAGCACTGCCACTGACAGGCGTTGTGCTGACCAAGCTAGATGGCGATGCACGCGGCGGTGCGGCATTATCTGTACGCCACGTGACTGGCCAGCCAATCAAGTTTATCGGTGTCAGCGAAAAGGTAGATGGTTTAGAGCCATTCCATCCAGATCGTATGGCAGGGCGCATATTAGGCATGGGCGATGTGCTGGGCTTGATTGAGCAGGCGCACAAAAATGTGGATATGGCAGAGGCGCAAAAAGTCGCCGATAAAATAAAGTCTGGCAGTAAGTTTGACTTGGAAGACTTTAAATCGCAGATGACTCAAATGCGCAAAATGGGCGGCATGGGTGCCTTAATGGATAAAATGCCTGCGCAAATGGCCAGCATGGCATCTAAGGTGAATAACGAAGATGCCGATAAATCGCTGCGCCGCATTGAAGGCATTATCAATAGCATGACGCCGCTTGAGCGCAAAAAACCGGAGCTGATCAAAGCCACACGCAAAAAACGCATCGCAGCAGGTAGCGGTGTGCAGGTGCAGGAAGTGAATCGTTTATTAAAACAATTCGAAGAAACGCAAAAGATGATGAAGATGTTCAGCAAAGGCGGTATGGCTAAAATGATGCGCGGTATGGGTGGCATGATGGGCGGTAAATTACCTGGCATGCGCTAGCAGGCAGTCTTGCAGAATCAGGCAATTAAACAGCATAAAACTGAATACTAATGACAAAATCAATATCGCAGAAAAAAGTTCAAATGCGGTATAAAAATAAATAATATAAAAAGTTAATTTATTTAGCAGGTTGTCATTGACCAATCACAGAGTTTCTTGCATAATTGCGCCCTTTCGTAAGTGATGTAAATCAGTCACGAAAATCACCAGAAATATAGATTTACCCATTACATTAGTATCAAAAATGGGGCGTTAGCTCAGCTGGTAGAGCAGCGGACTTTTAATCCGTTTGTCGTGGGTTCGATCCCCGCACGCCCTACCAATTCAGTGT
>JAZKEN010000080.1:0-8902 GCA_040387035.1 Pseudomonadota bacterium
AAGAGGACTCGAACCTCCACATCTTTCGATACAGGTATCTGAAACCTGCGCGTCTACCAATTCCGCCATCTGGGCATATTCATTAATAAATGAATAATGCGCCGAATTTTATAGGAAGCCAATAACTTGTCAATCAAAAAAAGCGATACGACTAATAAAACTACCGCTAATCAACGTGGTAGTGATCCGCATGCCCAGCGTGAAGCGGCGCAGTACGAAACACCCTTGCCTAGCCGCGAGCTGATTTTACAAGTCATGTCTGATCAAGGTATTCCGTTAAGCGTTGAGCAAATTTATACTTTGCTGGATATTGGTGATAGCGAACGTGATAATTTTAACAAGCGCCTGAATGCCATGGAGCGTGAGGGCCAAGTCATGCGCAACCGCAAAGGAGCGTTATGCCTGGCGGAAAAGATTCACCTGATAGCTGGCACAGTGCTCGGTCATCCGGATGGCTTTGGTTTTTTAATACCGGATGATAAAACCAAACATCCGGACGATTTGTTTTTAGGCCCACGCGAGATGGCGCAAGTCATGCACGGCGATCGCGCCATGGCACGCATGGCTGGACTAGACAGAAAAGGCCGGCCGGAAGGCAAGATCGTTGAAGTGCTTGAACGCAGCACCAAAACGCTGGTAGGGCGCATTGTGCGCGGCACAGGCGTAACGATTGTTGCTGCTGAAGATAAACGCATCAACCAGGATATCCTGATTCCCTATCACCTGGATATGGGCGCAAAACCCGGTCAGGTCGTCATGGTGGAATTGACTGAGCAGCCAAGCTCACATGCGCATCCAATGGGTAAAGTGGTGCAGATTTTAGGTAACTATGCCGATAGCGGCATGGAAATCGAAATCGCATTGCGCAAACACAAGCTGCCACATGAGTTTTCACCGGCAGCGATTAACCAGGCAGAGCGTATCCCCAAGCTAGTACAGGCCGCCGATTACAAAGGCCGCATTGACTTGCGTGAAATGCCCTTGATCACCATTGACGGTGAAACCGCGCGCGATTTTGATGACGCCGTCTATGCAGAACCGTTGCATGCAGATAAACCAAGCTTAGGCTGGCGCTTGGTGGTGGCGATTGCGGATGTAAGCTTTTACGTGAAGCCTGACGATGCCTTGGATAAAGAAGCCTTTGAGCGCGGCAATTCGGTGTATTTCCCACGCCGCGTGATTCCGATGCTGCCTGAAGCGCTATCCAATGGATTATGCTCGCTTAACCCGGATGTGGAACGTTTGTGCATGGTCTGTGATATGCAGGTGGACGCAGCCGGTATCGTACAGAAATACCAGTTTTACCCGTCCATGATGCGCTCAAAAGCGCGCATGACTTATACTAAAGTAGCGGATATGCTGGAAAACCCGCAAGGCGATACCGCTAAAGAATATAGCCATATCATGCCGCATGTGCAAAACCTGTATAGCTTATTCAAGCTGATGCTGGCGCAGCGCGAAAAACGTGGCGCGATTGAGTTTGAATCCACCGAAACCATGATGATTTTTGACGACAATGGCAAAATCGACCGCATTGTACCGACTGGCCGCAACGACGCGCATAAGCTGATTGAAGAATGTATGTTGGCTGCCAATGTGTGTGCGGCGGACTTCCTGCATAAAAACGAACACGCGGCCCTTTACCGTATCCATGAAGGCCCAACGCCAGAAAAACTAGAAGCCCTGCGTACCTTTATGGCGGAAGTCGGCTATGGGGTTACCGGTGGTGATAAGCCGCATGCCAAAGACTATGGCAAGCTGATGAATCAAATCAAGGACAGGCCGGATGCGCAATTATTGCAGACGGTATTATTAAGGTCTATGCAGCAGGCGGTATATAGCCCCGATAATGTAGGTCACTTTGGTTTAGCCTATGAAGCCTACGCCCACTTTACCTCGCCGATACGCCGCTATCCTGATTTGCTGATTCACCGCGCGATCAAAGCGGTAATCACCGGTGAAAAATACAAAGCCAAGGATTGGAATTTGCTGGGCGTACATTGCTCGATGACAGAGCGCCGCGCTGATGACGCTACGCGCGACGTGACCAATTGGCTTAAATGCTATTACATGCAGGACAAAATCGGTGAAGTCTATGAAGGCACAGTGGCTGGCGTCACCAGTTTTGGCTTGTTTGTGGCTTTGGATGGAGTCTATGTAGAAGGCTTGGTACATGTGACCGAATTAGGCAATGATTACTTCAACTATGATAAAGCGCGCCATGAAATGTTGGGCGAGCGCACCGGTGCACGTTATCGACTAGGTGACAGGCTTACCGTTAAAGTGGTGCGTGTGGATTTAGAGACCAGCAAAATTGACTTTACGCTGGTTACCGGTAAAGGCGCAAAAACCAGCAATCAGGGTTTAAACGAAGAGCTAAATGCTCAAAATAAAAGCCCGAACAGGCCTTTGGGCATCAATAAGGGCAAATCAGCTGGCGACTTTAAGGCTGAATTTAAACCCATGTCTACCCGCGCCCTTGAAAAGTCCAAAAAAGACCGCTCGGGCGCTAAAAATGGCGGTAAGACGTCAGCTAAAGCAGGCTCCAAGCCATCTTCCAAGCCAGGTTCAAAACCCGCTTCAAAAAGTAGAAACACAAAAAACAAAGGTAAAAGATAGAGAATGAGAAAAGTAATATGAGCGATAGTCGTATTTTATTTGGCTTTCATGCCGTTTTAAGCCGCATGCGCCAGCATGCAACCAGTATCGAAGAGATTTTGATTGACCGCGACCGTATTGATGCGCGCATGAAAGATTTGCTCAATATGGCTGAGGCATCCAATGTGCGCACCATGCAGGTGGAGCGAAGCCGCCTTGATGGCCTGGCTGGCATGAATGGCCGTCACCAGGGCGTGATTGCGCGCGTGGTGGATACACCCATTCCTTATAAGGATATTCACGATATTCTAGAATCCGATTTAACCGAAGCGCCATTTTTCCTGGTGCTGGATGGCGTGGAAGACCCGCATAACCTGGGTGCATGCTTGCGTGTAGCCGATGCGATGGGGGTTCATGCCGTTATAGCCCCTAAAGATCGCGCTGTGGGCTTGAATGCAACCGTGCGTAAAGTGGCTTGTGGCGCGGCAGAAACCGTGCCTTTTATTGCGGTGACCAATTTGGCGCGTACTTTGCGTGAGTTAAAAGACGCTGGTGTATTTATCGTAGGCACCGCGATGGAAGCGCCTAAAGGCATGGCTGCGCCAACCAGCCTGTTTGATACTAAATTAGATGGTCCAATTGCCTTGGTGTTAGGTGCTGAAGGCGACGGCATACGCCGCTTGACGGCTGAAACATGCGATGCGCTAGTCACTATCCCCATGTTTGGCAGTGTAGAGAGCCTTAACGTGAGTGTGGCGAGTGGAATTTGCCTGTTTGAGGTCAGGCGACAACGCACTAACGGCTTTGGCCTTTCTTCTCGCCAGGTTTAACTTAAAAGTACTCAGCATATTTTCCAGCTTGTCACGCAGTTCGGTGTATTCCAGATCCGTTAGGCCGGTTTCGCAGGACACTTGTTGCTGGATCTGGCTGGTTTGTTGCTGTATTTGTTTGCCGCGCTCTGTTAAGGAAATATTCAAGCCGGTTTTACCTTCGGTGTCCTGCTCACAGATGATCAATGATGCCTGTTCCAGGCGTTTAAGCATGGGTATCAGTGTATGCGTTTCCAGATTCAGTTTGAGTGCCAGGTCTGTGCTGCTTTGATTTTGATGCTGCCATAAAACCAGCATGACCAGGTATTGAGGATAAGTAAGGCCGACTTCACTTAAATGTTTGCGATACGATCGTGTCACAGCATGCGTGGCGGAATATAAAGCAAAACATAGCTGGTTATTGAGAAATAAATTTTCGAACTGATCCAAGACACACTCCCCATTGATACGTTAACTTTTATTGTGTTTGCATATGAGTGTACTCTTCGTGCAACACTATTCAATCAGTATTTGGTCAATTGTTGGAGATTAGGTGGCAATCATCTATTTTAATTCTAGCGTGCTCAAAGTGCGCTCACGTACCACTTTCAGTAAATCTGCATTTTCAATCAATGACTCACCATAACTGGGCACCAGCTGCTTTAATTTTTGCTGCCAGGCATCGGTTTTTAATTGCTCCGCAAAACAACGCTCAATAACTTCTATCATAGCCTGCACGCTGACCGATGCGCCAGGGGACGCGCCTAGTAAAGCGGCCAGTGAGCCATCCTGTGCAGCAACAATTTCAGTACCGAATTCTAGTTTCCCCATTTTTTCATCGCATTTTTTGATGATTTGTACACGCTGGCCAGCGTTGGCCAGATGCCAGTCTGAAGATTTGGCCTGTGGTAAGAATTCGCGCAAGGCATTCATGCGCTGTTCATGGGTTTGAAATACTTCGCCGACTAGGTACTTGGTTAAATCCATATTGTGCTTACCGACACCCAGCATGGCTTTCAGGTTGCTGGGCTTAACGGATTTGGCCAGGTCCAGCCGTGACCCTTGCTTGAGGAATTTGGTGGTAAAGCCGGCGAATGGCCCAAATAGCAGGGCCAGTTTGCCATTGATGGTGCGTGTGTCTAAATGCGGCACGGACATCGGCGGCGCGCCTACAGCCGCCTTGCCATATACTTTGACTTGGTGTTGTTGAACCACTTGCGGATTATTGCAGATAAGCCATTGACCACTCACCGGAAAGCCGCCGTAGCCAATACTCTCAGGGATTTTCGCTTTTTGTAATAGAGGTAATGCACCACCACCAGCGCCTAAAAACACGAATTTTGCATTGATAGTCTTGCTGTGCTTGGTCGATTTGTTATGCAGGGCGACATGCCAACGGGTACCGATTTTTTTTAATTTTTTAACACGCGTGTTATTGAGCAATGTGAAATCGGGCGATGTGCTGAGTTTGGCAACCAGATGGCGCGTCAATGCACCAAAATCGATATCAGAACCGTGCGCTACAAAGGTGGCTGCCAGCTTTTCATTTGGATTACGATTCGCCATCATCAAGGGCATCCAGGTGCTTAGTTGCGCTGCGTCTTCGCTGTATTGCATATCAGCAAATAGATGATGCTGCGTCAGCAGTGCGTGGCGACGCTTTAAAAAGTCTATGTTTTCATCGCGCATCACAAAACTCAGATGCGGTGTTTTATTAATAAACTGCGTAGGTGAGGGCAGTGCGCCGGTTTCCACCAACTGTGACCAGAATTGAAGCGATATCTCAAAAGCGGCATTAATCTCTAGCGCGCGTTTGATGGCAATTGAGCCATCCGCGGCTTGTGGCGTGTAATTGAGCTCACAATAGCCAGCATGACCTGTTCCCGCGTTATTAAGGGCGTCAGAGCTCTCTAATGCCACCTCATTGAGCTGTTCAACCATGGTAATGCTTAAAGAAGGGTCCAGCTGCTGTAACAAGGTACCCAGGGTGGCACTCATAATGCCACCGCCAACCAGCAAAACATCGGTTTCTACGTTCTTCATATCATCAAGTCAGTTAAAGGTTGTCATCATTACTTAGCATAACGCGCACGGCGCACAGTAAAAAAGCCAGAAAACTGGCTTTTTGGATTTAAAACGGTGATGCCTGAATTAGTAGGTACGCCTTTTCGGGGGGCTGTACGCTTGCTTGGATTCAATATGCCTGAATGTAATACGGCCATTATTGATATCGTAGGGCGAAAGCTCAAGCACTACCTTGTCACCCGCTAAAATACGGATATGGTTTTTGCGCATTTTGCCGCCAGTGTAAGCAATTAATTTATGGCCATTTTCCAGCGTTACACGATAACGTGAATCCGGTAGAATTTCATCTACCACACCATTCATTTCAATTAATTCTTCTTTAGCCAAGCCTACACTCCAATACAATTTGCGACCAACATTTAAGATTCATACATTTTAAGACCCATATGAAGCATTAAATGCACTTGCGAAACTTGGGAATGGTGAAAATAAAGTTAAATCATACGTATTGACACCACTCAAACGCACGCGCAGTATAGTCTTGCCAAGCAAAATAAGCAATCAAATAGACTAAATAAGCCGCCATAAAGCGGTAATATAGCCATGCTGACTTAAAAATAAATTGAAATAGTACTTGACAGACGCAACACATGTACGTAAAAAGCAATCTAGGCGTTTGAATTTTTAAATTGTTGAGTTTTCGAAACTAGTAATATTTTAAAAACCCAAACTTTTAGGGTGCCTCCCTTTTTTAAAGTATGAAAGTAAGATTATGGCAACAGGTATTGTAAAATGGTTTAATGACTCAAAAGGCTTCGGCTTTATTACTCCAGATGCAGGCGGCGACGATTTATTCGCTCACTTCTCAGCAATCGTAGACAGTGGCTACAAAAGCTTGAAAGAAAACGATCGCGTTAGTTTTGACGTGACTGATGGACCAAAAGGCAAACAAGCCTCAAACATCCAAAAAGCTTAAGTAAGCAAGCATTACAAAATTGTAATACTTAAAAATGGCCCTTTACCGGGCCATTTTTTTATGGTTTTTTTATCACCTGATCCAGGTGGGTTGTGACCTATAGCGATCGTCGGTAAGTCCATGATATGAACCCGCAAGATTTACAGCGATTACTCACTACTTTGATGCCTTACGGCAAATACAAGGGGCGTTGTATTGCCGATTTACCGGGCCAGTACCTGAATTGGTTTGCACGCGAAGGCTTTCCCAAAGGTGAAGTAGGGCGTTTGCTAGAACTGATGCAAGAAATTGATCATAACGGACTGTCGTCCTTGCTGGATCCATTAAGAGGCGAAAGCACTAAAGGCTGATATTCAAGCTTGAGGCTAGCAATAAAAAACCGTTTTCCTTAAGCTTTGTCTGCGATACTCATTTGATATTCGCCAAACGATATCTGGCTAAATAACCTGGCCTGATTACGGCCGTTGATTTTTGCTGAATAAAGCGCTTTATCCGCTTCCGCCATCAATGACTCTGTAATTGAGGCACTCCAACAGTCCACAGAATCGGCAGTGGACGTACTCCAGTAGTCGGTAATACCAAAGCTACAGGTTAGCTTGATATGCTGTTGATTGTGCTCAAGATAGATATCTTCTATTTTCAGGCGAATACGTTCCACCAGGCTAAAGGCATGTGTTTCGTCGCAATCAGGAAGGATAATCACGAACTCTTCGCCGCCAATCCTGAAAAGTTGATCGGATTCCCGGATTTCTGACGAGATGGTCTGTGCAACCGCTATCAAGGCATCATCGCCTTTGGAATGCCCGAACTGGTCATTCACATTTTTAAAGTTATCGACATCTACCATCACAAGGCTAAGGGTTTGATTATTGTTTTCGATCTGCGCCAGTCGTTTGGCCATATATTCGTAAAACGCACGCCGATTATGCACTTTTGTAAGCGGGTCTATCCTTGCCAGGGCTTCTGCCTCCACACAAATCGCTTCCAGCTTTTGTTGCAATAATTTGCTTTCGGTAATATCTACGGCGATTTCCAACCTTACATAGCGCCCGTCTACCCATTTAACGGCTTGATCCCGGCATTGATACCAGCGCTGGGTAACCGTATTTTGAAAGTCCCAAATTTGAACGCCGGTCGGCTTGCCCTCATCATTCAGAAGTTTAGAGTTGTTGCAGAAGCTACAAGGCTGCCGCTGGCCTGACTGTAGATACTCGTAACATTTTTTACCCGAAGGCATTCCCCAATTCTTTTGCCCATAACTATTCACAAAAATAAGCTCATGCGTATCCATATCAGATACATACACCAAGGCATCGAGGCTATTTAATATAGTGGCAATACAATCAAATTCGAATTGCGCAGATTGGTTGTTGGGGTTGTGATCGCGATTAAAAAAATTGAGAAACTGTTCTTTCACTTCTTAACCTTTTTGAATGTGAAGGCTTTCACAATGCCTATACATTTAGGCGTGCTTGAGTGAGTGCCAAAGTAAGATGGAATTATATGTAACCTAAAGACAAGTCGTTGTAAATTAATGTTAAATCTCATATTTTTTAAGCAAATCTCGCTAAAATTTAAACATTGAGATTCCATATAAAAACCCGATTGAATTATTCAAATGTTGTTTTATATGGGAATCAGCCTGGATTAAAAACGCATAAAAATAAGGTTGGTTTATGGTTTTAAGTAATGAAACTCTGGTATTGCTATCAAAATTTTCGCTAAAAGCAAAAAAACATATTGGGCTGGTCAAACTGGAGAAATTATTCACCAATCGGCAATATGCAAACAAGGTATTGATAAAAGCGGGCTTGTCTGAAGACAAGGAGCTTATTGCACTGACAAAAATGGTCAGTGAGCAATTAGGCCTGAACCGGGTTGAAGTGGGCGCTATTGAGGCCTACTTCAACACCTTAAGTGCAATGCCAGGCAGGCAGGATCACATTCGCAGCAGCAAATCTTACCTGACCATACTTAGTAATTACCTGTATGGCATTCGCGCTAACGGTGCGTCTTATCGTGAAGCGGTTGAAGCGATGATATTGCATGTTGATACTGATAAGCATGCGCTATGTGTTAAAACGGCAAGAGAGTTTTATCCGTTCTGGATGAATCAAGCGAATTTAGTTTTGAACAGCAACAATCAAGCTGCATCGGCATTTGATGGGCTGGAAGTTGAGACTGCAAGTAAATTGTCTATGGATATGTGGGACGCCATCGATTCAGAGTTTTTCTCCCACCTTGAGATTCAGTCATTAAATCTGTATATGGAATCTTTAAATGAAGCGGGTGTTCTGTTGCGACACATTAATACCAGGCGCAAGTTTGCCAAAATCATTCTTAAAGAGTTAAGGAATGACAATAGCGGCAAGCTAAGTTATCGTAAAGCCGTCAATAAAACGCAGTATTTATTTAGCAGGCATGATTTAAAAGAATTCTTTTTAAGCGTTTCACGCGAATTTTATAATTTTTGGGCTGAAGTGGGTGAAGAGGA
>JAZKEN010000081.1:0-9812 GCA_040387035.1 Pseudomonadota bacterium
CGTATTTTATAGGTAATCTTCTCATTTCTCAAGTCATTTTCACATCGAATGCCATTTTTCTTCAATGTTTCAACAACTTGCATAACATACTCTGATTGGCCTTCTGAAATATTCAACACCATCACCTGCACCGGCGCCAGCCAAAGCGGCATTGCGCCCGCATAGTTTTCAATCAGGATACCAATAAAACGCTCCATTGAACCGACAATAGCGCGGTGCAACATAATCGGGCGTTTACGTGAGTTATCTTCGGCCACATACTCCGCGCCCAATCGCTCCGGCAAGTTAGGGTCTAATTGAATCGTGCCACATTGCCACAAGCGGCCTAGTGAGTCTTTCAATGTAAATTCAATTTTAGGGCCATAGAACGCACCCTCACCAGGCTGGTATTCAAAATCCAAGTTGTTTATTTTTAACGCATTGGCTAGCGAAGTTTCCGCCCTATCCCAATCTGCATCAGATCCGATACGTTTTTCAGGACGGGTGGATAGCTTGACCAACACATCGTTAAAGCCAAAATCGCCATAGGCTTTGTAGAGCATCTTGATAAAGTCGGCGACTTCCGCTTCCACTTGCTCTTCGGTACAGAAGATATGCGCATCATCCTGCGTAAAGCCACGCACGCGCATCAAACCGTGCAATGAGCCTGATGGTTCATTACGGTGGCAAGAACCAAACTCTGCCAGGCGTAGCGGCAAATCGCGGTAGCTATGCAGGCTGCTATTAAATATCTGCACATGGCCAGGGCAATTCATTGGCTTTACTGCGTACTCACGATTTTCTGAATTAGTCACAAACATATTGTCGCGATAATTCTGCCAGTGGCCAGACTTCTCCCATAAGGTTTTATCCATAATGGTCGGTGTGCGCACTTCCTGGTAGTTGTAATCCCTGAACATCTGACGCATATACTGCTCAACTTCCTGCCAGATACTCCAACCGCGCGGATGCCAGAACACCATACCCGGCGCGTCATCTTGCATATGGAAATAATCCAGTTGCTTGCCCAGTTTGCGATGGTCGCGCTTTTCGGCTTCTTCCAGCTGGAACAAATAAGCTTCCAGCTCTTCTTTATTGCGCCAGGCGGTGCCATAAACGCGTTGTAACATTTCATTATTGCTATCACCACGCCAGTAGGCGCCTGCCAGCTTCATCAATTTAAAGGCTTTTAATTTACCGGTATTCGGCACGTGCGGGCCACGGCATAGATCGGTAAAGTTACCTTCGGAATACAAAGATACATCTTCATCTGACGGAATCGATGCAATGATTTCAGCCTTGTAGTGCTCATTGATACTTTTAAAATAGGCTACCGCCTCATCACGTGGCAACACTTTGCGTGTGACTTGCTCATCTTTTTTGGCCAGCTCCGCCATTTTCTTTTCAATGGCGATCAAATCTTCCGGCGTAAACGGGCGCTTATAGGAAAAATCATAGTAAAAGCCGTTGTCGATCACTGGGCCAATGGTGACCTGGCAATCCGGAAATAATTCTTTCACCGCATAGGCCAATAAATGCGCGGTGGAATGGCGAATAACGTCCAGACCTTCATCGGATTTATCGGTGATGATCGCCAAATCACTATCGGCTTCAATCAAGTAGCTAGTATCAACCAGCTTGTTATTGACTTTACCAGCCAGCGCTGCCTTTGCAAGGCCTGCGCCAATATCCATGGCCACTTGTGCCACGGTCACTGGCGTATCGAAGCTGCGTTGCGAGCCATCTGGTAAGCGAATCACTGGCATATCAAATCCAATTTAGTATCTAAAAATAGGGCTAAAACAATAAAAGCCGTTTTTTGAACGGCTTTACACTTTTTTGGTAGGCAGTAGCAGATTCGAACTGCTGACCTCTTGGATGTCGACCAAGCGCTCTAACCAACTGAGCTAACCGCCTATATTTTTCACTTTTTGCGAAGTGCGAATTCTAGCTTAATACGGGTTTGCACGCAAACGCGCGCTGGTATAATTGCATGGTGAAAGCACAAAATATCCAGCATAACCATATTGACACGATAATTCAGTCACTGAGCACACAGGGCTATGCCATCTGTGAGGATTTTTTACCGGTCAATATTATCAGTGCGTTACGCAAAGAAACGCAGCAACGCTATATCAACCATGATATGCGTGCCGCTAAAACCGGCTTGATTCATCAAGCTGAGCAATCGGCAATTCGAGGCGACCATATCGCATGGCTGGATGAAGACGTCATCAATCGTGATATTCAAGTTTATTTTAGCCAAATGCATGCATTAAAAGTTGCGCTGAACCAGCAATTATTCATGAATGTACAGTCGCTTGAGACGCATTTTGCGCTGTACCCGGTTGGTAGCGTATATCAAAAACATTTAGATCAGTTTAGCCATGGCAATAATGCAAAATCGCGCCAGTTAAGCAGTATTCTGTACTTGAATAATGATTGGCAAACGGATGACGGCGGTGAGCTGCGCTTGTATTTAGATGAAAATAAGTATTTAGACATTCTGCCCACGGCTGGCAGGTTGGTTCTATTTTTATCGGCCGAATTCTGGCACGAAGTACGCCCTGCCAAGCGGGAAAGAGCCAGCCTTACCGGCTGGTTTAGAATTCGCGATTCCCTGAATTTTTAAGGTTGCAATAAGCGATAATACAAACTTGGGCTGGCATAGCCATCTTGCGCCAAATGTTGTGAGGCTTGATATTGGCGAATAGCCGCCTGTGTTTTAAGCCCGGGGAAACCATCCGGCTCACCACAATCAAAACCCAATTCATTTAATCGGCCTTGCAATGCCCACATCTGGTTAAAACTGATCGCCTCTTTCTCGGCCAAGTCGCCGGCCACGATCGGCTTATCGGCTAATAGTTGATTAGAAAGATGCACGACTGACAAGGCATAATTAACGGAACGATTCCAATCCATAATCACATCAAAATTGCTAAACACCATAAAAGCCGGGCCGTATTGCCCTTGTGGCAATAAAATCGCCGCATTTGCATGATTTGGCAAAGCGTTGCCAGCCATATCTCGCACGCCCAACTTTGCCCAATCGCTAGCTTGCTGGCGATAATTCAATCGTGCCTGGCTGTAATCAAAATGCGCAGGCAATTTAACTTCTATGGCTGCAACTTCATCTTTGCGCCAACCCACTTTGTTTAAGTAATTGGCCGCGGAAGAAAATGCATCGGGCAAAGAGTTCCAGATATTGATACGGCCATCTGCATCGGCATCTACCCCATACTTTAATAATGTAGAGGGCATAAATTGCATATGCCCCATCGCGCCAGCCCATGAGCCGCGCATGCCGGCTACCGTGTTATGGCCGGCATCCACGATACGCATGGTATCCAGTAACTGGTTGCGAAAAAATGCGGCACGGCGCCCTTCATAAGCCAGCGTCATCAGCGCAGATGGCAAACCGAAATTGCCTTTGTTACCGCCATAATTGGTTTCTAGCCCCCAGAAGGCCACCAAAATTTGTTTAGGCACACCATACTGGGCCTCTATTGGATTTAAAAGCGCTTCCTGTTCTTGCAACAAAGCCCGACCTTGCGTGATTCGATCCGGGCTGACACGCTTTTCCACATAACTTAAAAAAGGTGAAATAAATTCTGGCTGACCACGGTCCAGCACAATAACTCGCGGCAAATATTGTGCTGTTTTAAAGGTCTCTTCAACCGTTTGTGCTGAAATCTGTGCCTCTCTGGCCTCAGTCTTCAATGCTGAAAGCCACAACTCAAAATAGTTGCTGCCATCTGCAACAGCTAATGCACAAAATATCAAACAAATAAAAGCACTTGCATTACTGAAAGTGAGCGGTTGGAAACGATTTTTTTGCATAGGGTTTAGATAGTTTCGAGTACTTTTTGATAGCCAATTTGGTAATGAGGATACTGCAGTTGAAAGCCTGTAGCGCGCAAACGTTGATTGCTCAATCGTTTGCCGCCATTTGCAACGGGGGTTTGGATATGGCTGACATCTACCCCGAGTTGAATCGCCAACCAAGCCAGCACGGTATACTGCAAGGTCGGCATATCATCGGTGACAATATAACAGCGTTCAAGCGGCTGCTGGCTAAACACTTTTTGAACCAGGAATGCAATAAATCCGGCTGCATCATCGCGGTGAATACGATTGCTCCAGCCATTATTCACAGGCCAGCGGCTAGGATCTTTTGCCGTGTTAACCAAATATAAACGGCCTTGGCCGTAAATGCCCGAAAGTCGCAAAATGGTTGATTGGCATGGCAAATGGTTCAATACTTGCTCAGCCTCTAATAAACGCTCACCGCCGAAATCGGCAGGCACTGCTGGCACGGTTTCATCTAGTAGGTCTTGCGTATTTTGCCCATAGACGCGGGTGCTAGAGACAAAAAAAACGTGCTGCAAGCTGGCATTGTTAGTTTGCGTTGCCAATACGTTTTTTAATCCCTGCACATAATGCGCATGATAGTTTTCATCGCTTTGTGCGCTTGCTGCAACACAATAGATAATAATGGCTGGATTTAGATGATGGAGCGCGCTTAATAAACTAGCGTTGGTGACATCCGCCTGAATGGTTTGCATACCATAGGGCAATTTTTGCGGGCTGATCCTGACACCAACCACTTCATGTTTTGCTTGATGCAATAGCAAGGCAATCGCTGACCCTAAATCACCGCAGCCAACGATAAGCACTTTAGCCATGCTGATTCAAATATTTTTCTGCAAAAAATAGCGCCACGATTGTTTTGCCATCGGTAATTTCACCGGTTTGAATCATGCGCATACAATCGGCAAACGACGCCTCAAATACCTCTAAAGACTCGTCATCGTCGCGCTGATGCTCGCCTGCACTCAATTCGCGCGCCATATACATATGAATCACTTCATTAGAATAGCCAATACAAGGATGCTGATGACCTAACTTGACCCAATCAGCTGCGCTGTAGCCTGTCTCTTCTAGCAACTCACGCTGGCCAGTGATTAGAATTTCCTCACCGGCGTCTATTTTGCCGGCTGGCAATTCAATAAAAACCTGGTGTAATGGATAACGAAACTGGCGTTCCAGGATAACGTTTCCGTTTGGTAGCAGCGGCACAATCACCACTGCGCCCGGGTGTGTGACGTATTCACGCTGGCTGGCATGACCGTTTGGCAAACGCACCTGATCGCGCTTGACGGTGAGCATGCCGCCTGAGGCTATTGTTTCTGAGCTAATTAAGTGTTCGGTTAAATCTAGTTGCATTAACTTCATTTATTTTTATTACCTGCTTATATTGCATTCTTGCCAAAAGTATCACACTTATTCACGTCACCAAGTTTTAGGCCTTGATTAAACCAGCGCATACGCTGTTCTGAAGTGCCATGGGTAAAGCTATCCGGCACGGCATAGCCTTGGGCTTGCTTCTGCAGCGCATCATCCCCAATGGCAGCGGCAGCGGTCATCGCCTCTTCAACATCGCCAGCTTCTAAAATGCGGTTAGCACCATCGGCATGATGCGCCCACACGCCGGCGTAACAATCGGCTTGCAGCTCTAAACGCACAGAATATTGATTGGCTTCCGCCTCACTACGCGCATTTTGACGCGCCTGTTGGATCTTGTCTGAAGTGCCAACCACATGCTGAATATGGTGCCCTACTTCGTGTGCAATCACATAAGCCTGCGCAAAATCACCCGGCGCATTGAAACGCGACTTCATTTCCTGGTAAAACTGCAAATCGATATATACCTTACTATCACCCGGACAATAAAAAGGCCCCATTGCCGCCTGTCCCGATCCGCAAGCCGTTGGCGTTTGTCCGCTAAATAGCACTAATTTGGGAGCTGGATATTGCTGGCCTGCATCAGCAAATATTTTGCCCCAGGTATCTTCGGTACTACCCAAAACTTTGGCCACAAACATCGCCATCGGATCATCCTTAGGAATTGCCTGCGCCTCAACGGGTGCCTGCTGATTCAAGCCTTGCCCGATATTCAGCACCACCGAAGGGTCAACACCAAAATACATGGCTACCAAGGCAATGGCAATTGTGCCGATGCCGATGCTTTTGCCGCCTATTGGCGAACCACCACGTCTATCCTCAACATTACTGCTTTCACGTTCATTATCCAGGCGCATCTTTTATACCTTCATCTATTGGCTACTGATCAAACACAATTTGATTTTATTACATTAGAGTAATAATTTCTTAACATTTTTGAGTAAGTATGATCTAAATGATAATAGTTTCGGTTTTTTTGCTGTAAAAAATTCAATATGCTTAATTGTTATTAACAATAGTGTCTTTAGATTATTTATTTTCAATTCATTGACTTAGCGATTTAATCGCATCTAAAATGTAAACTCATTAAGAAGATAGTAGGAGTACCACCATGTTAAACTCAATTATTCGCACACCAGCGCTTGCTTTAACACTACCGCTATTCGCTCTAATAGCAGCTAGCTATCCAGCGCATGCAGAAATTTATAAATGGCGTGATAACAGAGGAGTTATTCAATATTCCGATCGTCCGCCAGTAGAAAGCTTTACAAAAGTTACACGTAATGAAATGGTCAACGCTTTGCAAACAAAAGAATTGTGCGCAGTGGGTCCTATCGTAAAAAATAACCCAATTTCAGTAGCCAGCTATCAAAGTGCAAGTGCGTTTTTCTCTAAGTTTCTTACCGCAGGCAACACAAGTACATCACCAATAAAAACTAGTGGTTTAATTAAAACAGCCGCAGGCGCTGGTACATTAAGCAAAACAAGTACTACAAGTCCTACAGCTAATAAACTTAGTACAAGTACTACAAGCCTACTGACGACTAGCAGCACAATTAAAACAACTAGCAGCAATTTATCGTTTCTCTCTGGTGGCAAAACTGTAACCGTTTTGGGATTCTCAAAAAAACCAGTCAAGACAGTTGCAACAGTAACATCACCAACGACAACGACTACCACTACAACAGTGCCAACAACAACGACTGCACCGACTACAACAACAACCACAACGGCGCCGACAACGACTACTGTTACGCAGCCGGTTCAAGTTGCTGTGGCAAGCCCTGCGCCAACAACCACAACAACTAGCAGCACTTCAGCTAATTTGATCCAAGTTGGCCTAATGCCAGCGGTAGATATTAGTAAAAACATCATTCCTGCCGTAGGATTTTCCAACCTTAGGATTGAACCAACGACTTTTCCATATGGCTCAGGTGCTGGTGAGTTCAGAATTGGCTGCAAGGTTAGCCATATGAGTAATGATGACCCTTTGGTCTATCCAAATCAACAAGGGGCAGCGCACCACCATACTTTTTTTGGCAACACCAGTGTCAATTATAAGAGTGACCTGATGACACTTTCGTCTACAGGCAACTCGACTTGTACAGGTGGTATTGCAAATCGTAGTGCATATTGGATTCCATCGATAATCGATACATCAACTAATACGGCAATCGTGCCTGATGATACTGGTTTTTATTACAAAGCCGGTAATATTGATGGCACATTAATAGTAGCGCCACCAAAAGGCTTAAGGATGATTGCTGGTAACAGTAAAGCCACTTCTGAATCTACATCATCTGGCCACAATTACTCATGCCTTCCTGGCCCAAATTCAACCAGGCAAACTTGGCCATGGAATAAAAGCTTTCCTGCTGGCGCTAACTGCGAGGCTGGTGACTTATTAATAGTGCAAGTACCTTTCCCACAATGCTGGGATGGTAAAAACTTGGATAGCCCTAACCACCAAGACCATATGGCGTATCCTAGCCATAGGACTGACCAGTTACCTAACTTCTATTGCCCTGCTACTCATCCGGTTGCGATACCGATGATAACCGTTAATGTCAAATTTAATATTACCAAGGCTAATCAAACCGCTACATGGCGCCTGGCAAGTGACAATTACGACAAGTCATTACCTGGCGGCTACTCATTGCACTCTGATTGGGTAAATGGATGGGATGAAACGGTAATGGCAGGTATTATTAAAAATTGTATCAATCAAAAAAGAGACGCACATTCACACTTACTGTGTGACGGTAGAACCTTGTATTAATCGTTACCATAGTTAAAATAAAGGCCAGCTTAGCTGGCCTTTATTTTTTCCACAATACTTTATAAATAAAACCCGGGAAAGCAAATACTAAAAATAAGCTAAAGGTAACGGTATAAAATTCCCAGCCCTGTGCTGAAACCTGGCCTAAAGTCGCATGCTCTGCATAAAAGCCGATGGCCCCAACGATTAGGTATAAAACAACCAACTCTAGTAAACACCAAGCTAGATTCTTTACATGAGACTTTAATGTAACGACATAGAATAGTTTATTTGAAAGCCAAGGCAAGTTAGCTGCAATAAATGCCAATAACAAAATAATGATTTGTGTCATAAAGGTATGTGGCTTAGGACGCTATTGAAGACTAAGTGAGATAGCCACACCGCATATTTGCATCAGCGTTTGTGGCATGATGCCTAACAGCAATAAGGCAACTGCGTTGACACTCAACACTAGTTGCATATCTGCTGGCGCACTGATTGGCGCGCTGTCTTTTGGCGCATCAAAATACATTAATTTAACAATGCGTAAATAGTAAAATGCCCCAATTGCGGCCATCAATACCGCAAATACTACTGCCCACAAAAATCCTGCTTGTAGCGCGGCTTGCAACACGGTGAATTTGGCATAGAAACCCAATGTTGGCGGTACGCCAGCCATACTGAACATAGTAATTAGCATCAAGAAAGCGGCCCAAGGGCTACGCTGATTCAAGCCTTTTAAATCGTCCAGGTTTTCAGCCTCAAAGCCCTGACGACTTAGTAATAGAATCATGCCGAAACCTGCAAGTGTCATCAGCACATAGGCTGTAATATAAAACATGCTGGATGCAAATCCGTTTAAATTAGCGCTTAGCAGGCCAAATAACAAAAAGCCGATATGCGAAATGGTGGAATAGGCCAGCATGCGTTTCAGGTTGGTTTGCGCGATCGCGGTGATATTACCAATAGCAATGGATAGCACGGCCATGATCAACAGCATATCTTGCCAATCGATCGCCAGCGGGTACAAGCCTTGTGCCAATAAGCGAATAGTGATGGCAAATGCAGCGAATTTTGGTATAGAGCCGATTAACATGGTGATTGATGTCGGTGCGCCTTGGTACACATCAGGCACCCACATTTGGAATGGTACCGCGCCGAATTTAAATGCTAGGCCTGCCACAATAAATACTAAGCCCAAAATCAATACCGGATTTTTAGGGTTGGTTTCCAGTAAGGCACTGCTGATTTCTGAAACATTCAAACTACCCGTCATGCCGTAAATCATGCTCATGCCATACAACAACATGCCGGAAGCAAGCGCACCCAGTACAAAATACTTCATCGCAGCCTCTGTGGCACGTGCGTTGTCCCTGTCAAACGCAACCAGTGAATACAGGCAAAGTGAAAGCAGTTCCAGGCCCATATAGATGGTCAACATGCTTTGGCCGGAAATCATAATCATCATGCCCAGCATGGAAAATAGCACCATAGCATAGTACTCGCCCCTGAACATGCCGCGTTGCTGCATATATTGGCGGGTATATACCAGCATCATCGATGCGCCCAAATAGGTCATGAGCTTAAGTACATCCGCTAAAGGGTCATCCACGAACATATTAGAAAACGCATAACCAACAGCTGGATTGTAAGTGCTGACCGTAAAGTAAGCCGCAGCCAGCAATGTAAATTGCGCCAAGCCATAAATGACAATGCGGTTTTTAGGCCTGATAAATAGATCCAGCAGCAAAATAAACATGGCCATGCACAGCACGGTCAGTTCTGGCAAGACGGTAATCAGATCGGTTTTGATATATTCCATATTAACGAT
>JAZKEN010000082.1:0-8706 GCA_040387035.1 Pseudomonadota bacterium
CCAGCTTTTACGTTATAGCCGCCATATTCTATTGCCAACAATCGGCTATGAAGGGCAAGAAAAGATCGTTAACAGCCATGCGTTAATCGTAGGGGCTGGCGGTTTAGGGTCGCCAGTGGCTTTATATATGGCGGCTTCGGGTGTGGGTAAGCTGACTATTTGCGATTTTGATACGGTTGATTTAACCAATTTGCAGCGGCAGATTATTCATACCACGCAAAGTGTGGGCATAAACAAAGCGCTTTCTGCGCAGCAATCCATTCAAGCGATTAACCCTGAAATTGTGGTGCAAACGATTCAACAGAAATCGACTGAAGCAGAATTTGAGCAGTTGGTGAAAAATGCGGATGTGGTAATTGATTGCAGCGATAATTTTGCGACCCGTTATGCACTGAACCGCATTTGTTTTAGCCTTAAAAAACCACTGGTTTCTGGTGCCGCCATTGGGTTTGAGGGGCAAATTTCAGTATTCGATTTTAGAAACGAAGCCAGTCCCTGTTACCACTGTTTATACCCTGACACCGGCGGCGATACAGAGATGCGCTGCACTGAAAATGGCGTGTTTGCACCTATCGTGGGGATTATCGGTACCATGCAGGCGGCTGAAGCGCTTAAATCCATTATGCAAATAGGCGAAAGTTTGCAGGGCAGGTTGCTTTTATTGGACGCGATAAGTATGGAATGGCGTACGATTAAACTCAACCGCGATGCGGCTTGCACGGTTTGTGGTGTTAAAGCTTAGCTCAATATTAATCACACATTAAACTTGCAATTCGTTGTGCGCTGGCGGGGGCCATGGTGAGGCCGTAGCGAAAGTGGCCGGTATTCAAATAAAGGTTTTGAATGGTTTGGTGCGCAGCGATCGTTGGTAGATTTTCTGGTGTGCCTGGCCGCAAGCCGCTCCAATGTTTGAGTATGCTTGCATTTTTTAAGCCGGGTAAAATCGTTTCGGCTTTTATTTGCAAGGCTAGTTTTACTTCTTCAGTGGTATTTTTATCAAAACCCACATCTTCCAAGGTGCTGCCAGCCAGCAATAATCCATCTTGCCGTGGCACCAAATAAAAACCGTCTTTATACACAATATGCGCAAGTTTTTCGCTGGTTTGTTCATACAGCAAAATTTGGCCGCGCATAGGCTTTATATTCAGGTGTTGAGTAGTGCTTTTTAATAGCTCAAAACTCCAGGCGCCAGAGGTGACGACAAATTGATCGGCTTCTAAAAATGCACCACTCGTCGTTTGCCAGCTGGTTAGCTGCTCGCATTGTGTAAGGGCTTGCAATTCAGTGTGCTCTAATAATTCAACGCCATTTTGTATCAGCGCTAAACGTAGTGCCTTTAATAGCTGCGGTGGCCGCACTTGGGCAACGCTTGGTAAAAAAAGGCCTTGCGCATTGGACTGCACTTCAATATTGTTTTTCAGGCACCAGTCTATAGCCGTCTTTTCATCGCTGGGGGCCAAAATTTGCATACCGCTAGTGATGAATTCGGGGTCGATAGCCGTTGTTGTGAGTAAGTGCTCACATAAGGCTGGATACATGCTGGCACCAGCAAGGGCTAGCTGATTCACTTCATCTTTATACATCCACGGCAGTAATGGAAACAAGATGCCAGCACCCGCCCAGGAAGATTCGCCTGATGTTTGGCTGGCGACTGCATTGCGCTCAACCAAAGTCACTTGGCAGTCACGCTTAGTCAATTCAAGCGCGGTCAGGCAGCCAACAATGCCGCCACCTACCACCACCACTTTTTTAGTTGCAGCCAATTAACGGCCTGTGAGCAGGAATTTTTCGGTGCTGCTTAAGTCTGGCGGGCTGCCCAGCAACACCAATATATCGCCTTCATCTATGGCGATGTCTGGGCGTGGCAAAATGTCTTCCAGCATATTGGGGCGACGAATATGTTGCAGCTCAACATTAAAGCTAGCAAAATTGATTTCTTTTAAGCGCATGCCTACGCTAAATGCTTCTGGCGTGATTTCTGTTGAATGCAGGCGCACTTGATGCGCCTCGGTGATTTCGGTGGCCACATCGGTTAGGCCATGGAAGTAGCCCTGGAACATTTTGTAGCGCTCTTCGCGAAAGCGCCGTATGCGCTTAATCACGCGATTTAATGGCACACCCAACAACACCAGGGCGTGCGAAGCCAGCATCAGGCTGCCTTCTAGCACTTCAGGCACCACTTCGGTTGCGCCGGCATCCCTGAATGTGTCGATATCGGCGTCATCATAGGTGCGCACAATCACCGGCAAATTAGGGTAGCCTTCTTGCGCCACATGCAATACTTTCATGGAGGCGCGCATATCAGAATAGCTGACGATTAGGGCTTTAGCGCGTGCGCCGCCGGCTGCTTCCAATACAAGCCTTCTGCCTGCATCGCCATACATCACGTGCTGACCTGCCGCTGCGGCGTCATGCACGCGCGTGGGGTCAATATCCAGCGCAATAAAAGGGATGTTTTCTTCTTTTAAAAAGCGGCCTAAATATTGGCCACTGCGGCCATAGCCGCAAATAATCACATGGTCTTTTAAGTTTTTGGCCACGCTATCAATGTCATCGACCACCTGACTACTGTTGCGCGTGTAGCTTTTAACCAATTTGCGCGCAATACGGCCGTTGTATTGAATGATAAATGGTGCCGCTACCATGGATAGTAAGGACGCGGCCAAAACCACTTGCAACTCATCGCCGCCAATCAGGTTTTGTTCCAAACCCAAGGCTAAAATCACGAAGCTAAATTCACCCGCTTGCGCCAATACCATGCCTGTGCGGATTCCCACGCCAGTTTCGTAGCCAAATAAACGGCTTAAACTAGCGATAACCAGTGCCTTAAATAACACAAAACCCACTAAAAGCAACAACACCAGGCCAATATGATTGGCTAGCTGCGTTAGATCCAGCAGCATGCCCACGCTGATAAAGAACAGGCCAAGCAAGATATCGCGGAAAGACGCAATATCGGATTCCACTTGATAGCGATAACGCGTTTCTGAAATCAGCATGCCGGCAATAAAAGCGCCTAGGGCGTAGGATAAGCCTGCAATTTTGGTGACCGTTGCCAGTAGCAAAGTCACCATTAATACGTTCATCACAAATAGCTCACGTGAGCGTTGTTTAGCCACTAAGCCAAACCAGAAATTGACGATACCTTTGCCGAATTTAAATAATATAAACAGCAGGATAACGGTTTTGAGTAGCGATATACCCAAAATGGTGCCCATATTGCCAGATTGCGCGCCCAAGGCCGGAATCAAGACCAAAATAGGGATCACGGCCAAATCTTGAAACAGCAAAATACCAATACTTAAGCGACCGTGGCGCGAATTGAGGTCGACCCGTTCCATGAGCATTTTAGAAACAATGGCGGTAGATGACATGGTCAAGGCGCCACCAACTACAAACGCGGTAACCGGGCTCAAGCCAGACATCCAGCCGACCAGCATAATCACACCAAGCGTAATTAACACTTGTGCGCCGCCCAATCCAAATAAGGTTTTGCGCATGGCATAGAGTTTAGACAGGCTGAACTCTAAGCCGATGCTAAACATCAGAAATACAATACCGAATTCGGCTACATGACGCCCACTTTCAGTGCTGGGTAACAAATTTAGGGCGTAAGGTCCAAATAGCACACCAACCAGAAAATACGCGAGCATGGCAGGCAGGCGTAAGGCGCGAAAAAACGCAACAGCCAACACTGAGCTGGTCAGCAAGAGCAAAACACTGGTTAAAGAATCAAACATGAGAGGTAACTTTTAGTGGCATTTAAAAAAGCTTTTTTATTAGATAACGGTTATTTTAATTAGGCTTTGCTTAAATAGGGCAAAAATTGTGCCTACTTTTAATAATTTACTTAAAAACAGCAGTATTTTACTTTATTAGTCATGGTTTCCCTTTTATACTAATCGATTATGGCACCTACTCTTTTGCAATCAGATCGCGGACATTCAGCCAAGCAGCCAGAGAATCTTTCTACTGTGCAATTGGCGCGCAACGTATTATCCATAGAAGCGCGTGAAATCACGGCATTGGCTAATCGCCTTGATGCAAATTTTGAAGCAGCGGTCATGCTTATTCTACATTGCCAAGGCCGTGTTGTGGTTAGCGGTATGGGTAAATCCGGGCATATAGGCGGCAAAATCGCTGCCACCCTTGCCAGCACTGGTACCCCGGCTTTTTTTATGCACCCGGCTGAAGCTAGCCACGGTGACTTGGGCATGATTACCGATGGTGATGTGGTGATTGCGCTTTCCAATTCGGGCGAAAGCGATGAGCTGCTGAATATTTTGCCTACCATCAAACGCTTGGGCGCCAAGGTCATTAGCATCACAGGCGCGCCTAACTCAACACTGGCAAAAGAATCGGATATCCACCTCAGTGCGGAAGTCGCACAAGAAGCCTGTCCGCTTGGGTTGTCGCCCACGGCCAGCACCACGGCAGCATTGGCGCTGGGTGATGCGCTGGCCGTTTGCGTGTTGGATTTGCGCGATTTTACCGCAGAAGATTTTGCCCGCTCACATCCGGGAGGCAGCATTGGCCGAAAATTGCTGACGCGCGTTAAAGATGTGATGCGCATAGGGGAAGCGATTCCCAGTGTGTCAGCCGATGTTTTATTGTCCGCTGCATTGATTGAGATGACCAATAAAGGTTTGGGCTTAACGGCCGTTGTAAATGCCAGTTTTGAGCCAATCGGTGTATTTACCGATGGTGATTTACGGCGTGCATTTGCTAACGGTATACATGCCAACACCGCTAAAATTAGCGATGTGATGCACCCTAATCCCAATAGCATTAATGCCAATCAATTGGCAGTGGAAGCGGTTGAACTGATGGAAAGCAAAAAAATCAATGGCCTGCTAGTGATCAACGATGCGGGCAAGCTGGTTGGTGCATTCAATATGCACGATTTATTAAAAGCGAAAGTAGTGTAATGGGCGATTTGAATGTAGAAGTATCCACAGAAGTATTAAATCGCGCAAAAAAAATTAAGTTGGTGATTTTTGATGTGGATGGTGTGATGACCGATGGCGGTTTAACCATTGGTGACGATGGCCAGGAATATAAAACCTTTAATACGCAAGATGGCCTGGGCATGAAGCTGCTTAAAAACAGCGGTGTGCAGATGGCGATTATCACCGGGCGCACATCAAACGTGGTCAAGCAACGTTCTGAAAGTACAGGCGTAGTGCATTTTTATCAGGGTGTAGACGATAAATTAGTCGCGTTTAACGATTTAATCGCGAAGCTGAATATTGCGGCTGACTGTGTCGCTTTTATGGGTGATGATGTGGTGGATATGCCACCGATGTTGCGCTGTGGCTTGGCCGTGACGGTGCCTGCCGCGCCGCTATCGGTAAAGAATCGGGCGCATTACATTACGCAAAAGCAGGGTGGCCACGGCGCGGTGCGCGAATTATGTGAGCTGATTATGCATGCGCAAGATACCTTGAGTGCGCAAATGGCGCCATTTTTTGCTGAATAGATAGCGAAAAACTTAAACAGCATGATAAGTCGTTCTGCTTTATTTTTTCCGATTGTGCTCGCTATTATGCTGGCCTTGCTCACCTTTTGGATTAGCCAGACCGTTGAGCAGCAGGGCCCGAAGCTGGATGGTAGTAACCGGCATGACCCGGATTACACCATGAACAATTTTGTCACCACGCAAACGGACGCGCAGGGCCAGCTGCGCTATATTTTAGCCGCTGCCGAAATGCTGCATTACCCGGATGACGATAGCACTGTGTTGCAACGTCCACGCTTTACGCAGTACACCGTTAACAAGCCATATACGCAAATTGAAGCGTTGCGCGGCTATATTTCCAGCAATGGCGAAGAAGTTGAGCTGGTGGATAATGTAAAAGTGGTGCGCCAAGCGTTTGAGGGCAAGGGCGAAATGCAGGTGCTCACAGAAAAGCTATGGATTTTTCCTAAGCAAGACCTGGTAAAAACCAATGCGCCGGTGACGATTAAACAGGCACCAAAAACGGTGATTACTGCCGTTGGTATGATTTACGACAAAAAGGCACAAACAGTGACTTTGCTGGACAGGGTAAAGGTGCATTATGAAAGACCGCCAGCCATTCAAGCAAAAAGGGCAGCTAAACCGGCAAAAGCCAGTAAAATACAGGCTAAAAAAGTAGCCACCAATCAATCGAACAAAGTAAATGCTGGCATTAAGACTAAACCAGCCATTAAAAAGAAATAGCGGAGAAACAATGACTAACCTAATTTGCAAAAGACTGTTGCAGCTAAGCCTGGGATTGGCCCTGGGCGTTAGCCTGCCTGCGTGGGCAGAATCAGCCGATCGCGATAAACCGATTGAACTTGAGGCCGATACGGTTACGGTTAATGACGCAAAAAAAACCAGTGTTTACACCGGCAATGTGATTTTAACGCAAGGTACCTTGGTTATTCACGCCGATAAACTCATTGTGCGTGAAGACAAAGACGGTTTCCAGCACAGTACTTCTACCGGCAACCCAACCACTTTCAAGCAGAAACGTGAAGGCAAAAACGAATATATGCAAGGCAGTGGACAGCGTATTGAATACGATGGACGCATGGATAAAGTGCAGCTTTATACCAAAGCCTGGGTAAAACGCGGTGAAGATATCGTGTATGGTGACTATATCAGTTACGACGCTAACGCGGAGTATGCCGAAGTGATCGGTGGTACAAAATCTGAAAGTGGCGGTACATCGAGTGGGCGCGTAAAAGCCATTATCCAGCCTAAAAACAAGCCGGCAGCAGGCACGGATGCGAAACCGGCATCGACAGCGCCTGTTAGTATGAACCCGCCGCCAAGGGTTGAGAAAACCTTAAGGATGAATACCCAGCTTGAAGAATCTTCTAATTAATTGAAACATCTAATTTAAAAATAGCCGAAAAATGAGCGAACTCGTCGTAGAGCATCTGCGTAAATCCTATAAATCGCGCACAGTGGTGCAAGATATTTCGCTGCAAATCAATAGTGGCGAGGTGGTAGGCCTGCTTGGCCCAAACGGTGCCGGCAAAACCACCAGCTTTTACATGATTGTTGGACTGGTGATGCTGGATGCCGGGCGGATTTTGCTCAACGGCAAGGATTTAAGCCGCATGCCGATTCACAGCCGTGCGCGCATGGGCTTAGCCTACTTGCCGCAAGAGCCGTCTATCTTTCGTAAACTGACCGTGACCGAAAATATACTCGCTATTTTGGAGTTGCAGGATTTAACGGAAGAAGAGCAGCACGCGCAGCTTGAATCTTTGCTGCAGGAATTGCATATTGTGCATATTCGCAATAGCACCGCGATCAGCTTATCGGGCGGTGAGCGCCGCCGTGTGGAGATTGCGCGCTGCCTGGCCACTAACCCCAGCTTTATTCTGTTAGATGAACCATTTGCGGGTATTGATCCGATTGCGGTGTTGGATATTCAAAAAATTATCCGCTTTTTAAGCAGCAAAAATATTGGTGTATTGATTACCGATCACAATGTGCGCGAAACCTTGGGTATTTGCGACCGTGCCTATATCGTGAATGACGGCACTGTGTTTGCTTCTGGGCATCCGGCAGAAATTGTAGACAATGAAGCGGTGCGTGAAGTGTATTTAGGTAAAGATTTTAGGTTGTAACAGACTGGCTATGAAACAAAACTTACAACTTAGGATGTCTCAGAATCTGGCGTTAACGCCACAACTGCAGCAATCGATCCGTTTGCTGCAGTTATCCAGCCTGGAATTAAACCAGGAGCTTGATACGATTTTGCAGGAGAATCCGCTGCTGGAGCTGGTGGATGGTGAGGATGCTGGTGAAGAATTTGAAGCCGGTTTTGACGAAGGCGCTTTGCAAAAAAATGCCGATAATGACCCGGTAGATGCGGACGGCAAACAGGCATTAAACGGTGATGAGCCGGACGCTTTTAATAGCATCGATTATCAGGAGGCGGGTACCGGCAATAGCCAGGAGCCTGCTGATACCCTGCAAGAGACCGCCGCTGTGGCAGAAGATTTTTCGGCCGCCGATTTTGACGAAAACTATGACGAGTATGGCAGTGCCAGCAATTGGGATGAAGGTGGCCGCCAAAATAACAATGACGACGATGATGGTGATTACACGCGCCAGGAAATCATTTCCATCAGTTTGCGCGAGCATTTGTTAAGCCAATTAAAGCTGATGCCCTTATCGGAACGCGACCAGACATTGGTGATGTTGCTGATCGACAGCATCAATGATGATGGCTATTTAGAACAGTCTTTAGCCGAAATGGCAGAGCTGCTGCCACCAGAGCTGGAAATCGAATTGCTGGAGCTAGAGACGGCGCTTAAATTGATTCAGCATCTAGACCCGCCGGGTATGGGGGCTGTCAATCTGCAAGAGTGTTTGCTGCTGCAATTGAACGCCTTGCCAAAAGAAACCGAGTTTCTGGCTATTGCAAAACGCATTGTCGAGCAGCATTTAGCGGTATTGGCTAATAAAGACTTTGCCAAATTACGTAAATTATTGAATTGTGATGATGTGGCCCTCAAAGGCGCGCAGACTTTAATCAAACAACAAAATCCGCGCCCCGGTAGCGATTTCGCGCAATTAAGCCGCGATCATTTCATTCAGCATGAAGTGCTAGTGAAGAAAGTGAAGGGTATCTGGATTGCCACGCTGAACGATGGCGTGATCCCTAAATTGCGTATCAACCAAATGTATGCCGACATACTGAAACGCAACCGCGAAAATTC
>JAZKEN010000083.1:0-41641 GCA_040387035.1 Pseudomonadota bacterium
ATCAAACCACACACAAAATTCACAGCAGAGATCTACGTGCTAGGTAAAGATGAAGGCGGTCGTCACACACCATTCTTCAACGGCTACCGTCCACAGTTCTACTTCCGTACCACAGACGTAACCGGTGCAGTTGAGTTACCAGCAGGTACTGAAATGGTCATGCCAGGTGACAACGTGTCGATCACGGTAGCGCTGATTGCGCCAATCGCGATGGAAGATGGCTTACGCTTCGCGATTCGTGAAGGTGGCCGTACCGTTGGTGCGGGTGTTGTGGCTAAAATCATCGAGTAATTGTAGGTAATATTAATTAAACGGCAGGCTCAAGTCTGCCGTTTCGCTCTTTAAAGGAAAATAAAATGGCAGCTCAAAAAATTCGTATTCGCTTGAAAGCTTTTGATTATCGTTTGATTGATCAATCTGCTCAAGAAATCGTCGAAACAGCTAAACGTACTGGTGCAGTGGTAAAAGGCCCAGTGCCGTTGCCAACACGTATTGAACGTTTTGATATTCTGCGTTCACCACACGTGAATAAAACATCACGCGACCAGTTCGAGATTCGTACGCACCAACGTTTGATGGACATCGTTGATCCAACAGACAAAACAGTTGATGCATTGATGAAATTAGATTTACCAGCTGGTGTTGATGTAGAAATTAAATTGTAATTCTTTCAAAATCAGCTTTATGCCTTGTTGCCCTGATGCCGTACTAACCGTACTGTCTTCAGTAAAGCTCCTAAACTAAAGCTGATTAAAAAAGATTGTAATAATTAAGTTGTAATTCCCTGTTGTAAAAAAACTGTGAGTTCGGTATAATCCGCGCTCTTTCACAGAAGTCGGTCAATTGTAATCGACTTCTTTAACTAAAAATAAGGATACGATCATGAGCTTAGGGCTTATTGGTCGCAAGGTGGGCATGACCCGCGTGTTTACTGATGATGGCGCAAGCATCCCAGTAACCGTGTTGGAAGTTGTTCCTAACCGTGTGACACAGATCAAGACAATCGCGAGCGATGGCTATACAGGCCTTCAAGTTGCTCATGGCGAGCGTCGTGCTAGCCGCATCAACAAAGCATTGACTGGGCATTATGCCAAGGCAGGCGTTGCTGCGGGTTCAGGCATCAAAGAATTCAATGTTTCTGCTGAAGTTTTAAGCGGCTACCAAGTTGGTGGCAGCATTACAGTAGAGATTTTCTCAGCAGGTCAAATCGTTGACGTGACTGGTACCTCGATCGGTAAAGGCTTTGCTGGCGCAATCAAACGCCATCACTTCAAGTCTAACCGCGCATCGCACGGTAACTCTAAATCACATAACGTTCCTGGTTCAATCGGTATGGCGCAAGATCCGGGTCGAGTATTCCCTGGTAAGCGTATGCCTGGCCATTTAGGTGACGTCACTGTTACAACACAAAATCTAGAGATAGTGCGTGTTGACGTAGAGCGTAACTTATTGTTGATTAAAGGTGCGATTCCTGGCTCTAAAGGTGGCGACGTTGTTGTACGTCCGGCCGTTAAAGTCAAGCTCCATAAATCTAAGGGAGCTAAATAATGGAACTCAAATTAATCGATAAAAACGGTAAAGCCGCTAAAAAAGGCGTTGACGTTTCTGAAGTGACATTTGGTCGCGAGTTTAACGAAGCTTTAGTGCATCAAGTGGTTGTTGCGTACATGGCTAACGCCCGTACCGCAACACGCGCACAAAAAGGTCGTGATAACGTGGCGCACACTACACACAAGCCATACGCTCAAAAAGGTACTGGTAACGCACGTGCAGGTATGAGCTCAAGCCCTATCTGGCGTGGAGGTGGACGTGCATTCCCTAATTCACCAAACGAAAATTTCAGCCACAAAGTAAACCGTAAAGCCTACCGTGCCGGTATGCAAACGATTTTGTCTGAATTAGTGCGTCAAGAGCGCATTACCGTTGTTGAAGAATTCAAAATCGACACACCAAAAACAAAACAGTTTGTTGAGAAAATCAAAGGCCTGGGCTATGCCGACGGCGTTTTATTGTTAACAGACGGTTTTGATGAGAACTTGTATTTGTCATCACGTAACTTAACCAATGTTATGGTGATTGAAGCGCAATTTGCTGACCCAGTTAGCTTGGTGCGTTTTCCTAGAGTATTGGCAACCGCAGGTGCAGTTAAAAAACTTGAGGAGTTGCTAGCATGATGACCGCAATAACAAAATCTCAAGATCGCTTATTGCAAGTGATTTTAGCGCCACAAATCACAGAAAAAGCAACGTACATTGCTGATAAACATCAGCAAATTGCTTTTAAAGTACGCACTGACGCAACCAAGTTTGAAATCAAAGCAGCTGTTGAGCTGGTTTTCAAAGTTGAAGTTGAAAAAGTCGCTACGATTAATGTGGGTGGCAAAGTTAAACGCGCTGGCAAACGTATGGGCAAGCGTAACGACTGGAAAAAAGCGTATGTTAGCTTGAAACCAGGCCAAGAAATTAACTTCGCAGCGGGCGAATAAGGAGAGAAGAGATGGCATTAGTAAAAGTCAAACCAACTTCCCCCGGTCGTCGTGGCGTCGTAAAGGTCGTAACACCAGATCTTTATAAAGGCAAACCACACGCACCGCTGTTGGAAAGTCAAAGCAGGCACGCTGGCCGTAATAATAACGGTCATATTACAACCCGTCACCAAGGTGGTGGTCATAAGCAGCACTATCGTATGATTGATTTCCGTCGTAACAAAGACGGCATTCCTGCGAAAGTGGAGCATATCGAGTACGATCCAAATCGTACCGCGCATATTGCCCTGCTTTGCTACGCGGATGGTGAGCGTCGTTACATCATTGCGCCACGCGGCATTGCTGCCGGTGCACAACTGATCAGCGGTGCAGAAGCGCCAATCAAGGTAGGTAATGCATTGCCATTACGTAATATCCCGGTTGGTAGCACGATTCATTGTATCGAATTGCAACCAGGCAAAGGCGCGCAAATTGCACGTTCAGCAGGTACTTCAGTGCAGTTATTAGCGCGTGAAGGTGCTTACGCTCCGTTACGTTTACGTTCAGGTGAAGTTCGCCGCGTTCACGTAGATTGCAAAGCAACTTTAGGTGAAGTGGGTAACGAAGAGCATTCATTACGCTCAATCGGTAAAGCTGGTGCAATGCGCTGGCGTGGTGTTCGCCCAACCGTTCGCGGTGTGGTGATGAACCCGGTTGATCACCCGCACGGTGGTGGTGAAGGTAAAACTGCAGCTGGTATGAATCCAGTGAGCCCATGGGGTGTTAAAACGAAGGGTTATCGTACACGTAGTAATAAGCGTACTGATAATATGCGTATCAGTCGTCGTCCGAGAGGCGTAAGGTAATCATATGGCACGTTCAATTAAAAAAGGTCCATTTATCGATGGTCATTTGGCGAAAAAAGTAGAAGTCGCAGCTGCTTCACGCGACCGTAAACCAATTAAGACTTGGTCACGTCGTTCTACTATCTTGCCAGATTTTATTGGTTTAACCATTGCGATTCACAATGGTAAGCAACACATCCCAGTGTTGATTTCTGAAAACATGGTTGGTCATAAGCTCGGTGAATTTGCGTTAACACGCACATTCAAGGGCCACGCGGCTGATAGAAAAGCGAAGAAATAGAGGCCTATGATGCAAGTAACTGCAATTTTAAAAGGCGTTCACCTTTCTCCGCAAAAAGCGCGTCTGGTGGCTGACCTTGTTCGTGGCAAAAAAGTAGATCACGCGTTAAATATTTTACAATTCACACCTAAAAAAGGTGCTGAAGTGATTAAAAAAGTAGTGGAATCTGCGATTGCTAATGCTGAACATAACAATGGCGCTGATATTGACGAGTTGAAGGTGACTTCAATTTACGTTGATAAAGGCATTGTGCTTAAACGTATTCGTCCACGTGCAAAAGGTCGCGCGGGTCGTATTACTAAACCAACCTGTCACATTCATGTGACTGTCGGTAACTAAAGGATAATCATGGGTCAAAAAATTCATCCAATTGGTTTCCGTCTGAGTGTCCAGAAGAATTGGGCTTCACGTTGGTATGCCAATAGCAAAAACTTCCCTGCCATGTTGCAAAGCGACATTAAAGTACGTGAGTTTTTAAACAAAAAATTAGCCAGTGCAGCAGTGAGCAAGATCATCATTGAGCGCCCTGCAAAAAATGCAAAAATCACCATTCACAGTGCCCGTCCAGGTGTTGTGATCGGTAAAAAAGGTGAAGATATCGAATCTTTACGTTCTGCATTGCAAGGTTTGATGGGCGTGCCTGTTCATTTGAACATCGAAGAAGTGCGCAAGCCTGAAATCGATGCCACATTGATTGCACAATCAATCGCGCAACAACTTGAAAAACGTGTGATGTTCCGTCGTGCCATGAAGCGCGCCATGCAAAACGCCATGCGTCTAGGTGCTCAAGGTATCAAGATCATGAGTTCAGGCCGTTTGAACGGTATTGAGATCGCGCGTACTGAATGGTATCGCGAAGGCCGTGTGCCACTACATACATTGCGTGCTGATATCGATTACGGTGTTGCTGAAGCTTCAACGACATACGGTATTATCGGTATTAAAGTGTGGGTATTCAAAGGCGAGATTTTTGCTGACAACGTACCAACACCAATTGGCGCAACTGCACCAGCTGCCGTGCCAGCTGCTGAACCAGAGAAAAAAGTAAGAAAGCCGAGGGCTAAAGATGCTGCAACCGTCTAGACAAAAATACCGTAAGATGCAAAAAGGCCGTAACAAAGGCATTGCAACGACGGGTAATAAAGTAAGTTTTGGTGATTTTGGTTTAAAAGCCATTGGTCGCGGCCGTTTAACGGCTCGTCAAATCGAAGCTGCGCGTCGCGTGATGACACGTCACATTAAACGTGGCGGTCGTGTGTGGATCCGTATTTTCCCAGATCAACCAATTTCTAAAAAACCTGCTGAAGTGCGTATGGGTAACGGTAAAGGTAGTACCGAGTACTACGTAGCGCAAATCCAGCCAGGTAAAATGTTATACGAGATGGACGGCGTAAGCGAAGAGCTTGCACGTGAAGCGTTCCGTTTGGCTGCTGCTAAGTTGCCAATTGAGACCACTTTCATGACACGTCAAATCGGTAGTTAAGAAAAGGCGAGCTAAAATGAAAGCTTTAGATTTAAGAGCAAAAAGTGTTGATGAATTAAATGCGGAGTTGATTGAATTGCGCCGCGCGCAATTCTCACTTCGTATGCAAGTTGCAACACAACAATTAACCAAAGTAGATCAGCTAGGTAAAGTACGCAAGGATGTAGCGCGTGTGAAGCTTGTTTTAGCTGAGAAAGCGAAACAGGCATAACCATGACTGAAACGACAAAAGTAGTACGTAGCCTTACCGGCCGTGTAGTAAGCGACAAAATGGATAAAACTGTGACGGTTTTAGTTGAGCGTAAAGTGAAACATCCATTAATCGGTAAAGTGGTTGTGAAATCGAATAAATTTCATGCGCATGACGAAACAAATGCATGCAAAGAAGGCGATTTAGTCACCATTACAGAATCACGTCCTTTGTCAAAAACAAAGACATGGGTTGTAAGTAAGGTTGCTACAAAAGCTTAGTACTAAATGTAGGAGTAATTATTGTGTAGATAGGCAACTTTGCCTTGCTACACAATTAATTTGTAAGTTATAATGTTGGACTTTTCGGTACTCGTGAATCTTGGTTAGTAGTTTCCAGGGTTCATAAAAGCAAGTACCCCAATACTGACCGTGGTCTACTGGCCGTTTTGATTAAGTTCATGCGGCTGGTGTTGGTTTAACGGATTAAGTTGGAGATTATTCTCATGATTCAAATGCAATCAAGGCTAGAAGTTGCCGATAACACTGGTGCACGCTCTGTGCAGTGTATTAAAGTGTTGGGCGGTTCAAAGCGTCGTTACGCTGGTATAGGTGACATTATCAAAGTCAGCATCAAAGATGCTGCTCCACGTGGTCGCGTCAAAAAAGGCGAAGTGTATAGCGCTGTTGTGGTGCGTACGGCTAAAGGTGTGCGTCGTCCAGACGGTTCTTTAGTTAAGTTCGATGCCAATGCTGCCGTTCTTCTAAATAATAAATTAGAGCCAATCGGTACACGTATTTTCGGCCCAGTAACGCGTGAGTTGCGTACTGAGAAATTCATGAAAATTGTTTCTCTTGCACCTGAAGTGCTGTAAGGGATAGGGACAATATATGAGCAAAATTCATAAAGGCGACCAAGTCGTTTTAAATACAGGTAAAGATAAAGGTAAGCGCGGCGTAGTATTGAGCGTGCTTGAGTCTGGCCATGTAGTGGTTGAAGGTTTAAACGTTGCTAAAAAGCATGCTAAACCAAACCCGGCAAAAGGTGTTACCGGCGGCATTATTGCCAAAGAAATGCCGATTGATATTTCTAACGTTGCGTTGTTTAACAATGCAACTCAAAAAGCTGACCGTGTTGGTTATAAAGTTTTGAAAGACGGCAAAAAAGTGCGCGTATTCAAATCTAACGGCGAAGCAGTGGACGCATAGGATAAATCATGGCGCGCTTAAAACAATTTTATAAAGACTCTGTTGTTAAAAGTATGACAGAGCAATTTGGTTACACTTCAGTCATGCAAGTGCCTCGTATTGAAAAAATCACCTTAAATATGGGTGTTGGCGAAGCGGTTGCGGATAAAAAAGTGATGGAAAATGCAGTTGGCGATATGGAAAAAATTGCTGGTCAAAAAGTAGTTGTGACCAAAGCAAAAAAATCTGTTGCAGCATTTAAAATTCGTGATGATTATCCTGTTGGCTGCAAAGTGACTTTACGTCGCGAACGCATGTACGAATTCCTGGATCGTCTGATCACGGTTGCTATTCCACGTATTCGTGACTTCCGCGGTATTCCTGCAAAATCATTTGACGGTCGTGGTAATTACAACATGGGTGTTAAAGAGCAGATCATATTCCCGGAAATTGAATATGACAAAATTGACGCGATTCGCGGCATGAACATTACGATTACTACAACGGCAAAAACAGACGAAGAAGCAAAAGCTTTGCTTGCTGCGTTTAGTTTTCCTTTTAGAGGTTAAGACATGGCAAAAACATGTATGACAGAACGCGAATCTAAACGTCGCGCAACAGTTGCTAAATTCGCAGGCAAGCGTGATGCGCTAAATGCAACGATTAATGATCAAAGTGCAACATTGGAAGATCGTCGTGAAGCACGTTTGAAATTGCAAGCATTGCCACGCAATTCAAGCCCGGTGCGTTTGCGTAACCGCTGTGCATTAACAGGTCGCCCACGTGGTGTTTTCAGTAAATTTGGTATCGGTCGCAGCAAGTTGCGCGATTTGATGATGAGTGGCCAAGTGCCAGGCGTCACCAAAGCTAGCTGGTAACGGAGGAATAAATTATGAGTATGAGTGATCCGATTGCCGATATGCTAACGCGTATTCGTAACGCACAAAGTGTTAACAAGTTATCAGTTTCTATGCCTGCTTCTAAACTTAAAGCTGCTATTGCTGCTGTTTTAAAAGATGAAGGTTATATTGATGATTTCGCTGTAGCTGCTAATGATGGCAAGCCATTGTTAAATATCAGCTTGAAATATTATGCTGGCCGCCCAGTAATTGAGAAGATTGACCGCGTAAGTAAGCCTGGTCTTCGCATTTACAAAGGTTCAGACAATATTCCTAAAGTAATGAATGGTCTTGGTGTGACAATTATGTCTACATCCAAGGGTGTAATGACAGATCGTAAAGCACAAGCAGCCGGTATCGGTGGCGAAGTGTTGTGCGTAGTGGCTTAAGGAGAAGCAAATGTCACGTGTTGCTAAAAATCCAGTCGCTATCCCTGAAAAAGTTGAAGTTGTACTCAATGAGAATAGCATTGCAGTCAGCGGTCCTTTAGGTAAATTGTCTCATCCGCTCACAAGTGCTGTGGCACTTAAGCGTGAAGGTGAAACCATTACTTTTGCTGCTACCAGTGATACAAAACATTCAAGCGCAATGTCAGGTACCTTACGTGCATTAGTTGCAAATATGGTTCATGGCGTTTCCGTTGGCTTTACTCGCAAGCTTACTTTGGTAGGCGTGGGTTACAAAGCCAATGCACAGGGCGCAATGTTAAATTTAGAGCTTGGTTATTCACACCCGATTAATCACAAGATGCCAGTTGGTGTAACGGTTACAACACCGACTCCAACGGAAGTGATCTTGACTGGTTATGATAAGCAAGTGATTGGTCAAGTAGCTGCGCAAATTCGTTCTTACCGTGCACCAGAGCCGTATAAAGGCAAAGGCGTTCGTTATGCAGATGAAGTAGTCGCAATTAAAGAAACCAAGAAAAAATAAGTAGATAAGGTCAAACTATGAACAACGTAGATAATCGCTTACGCCGTGCACGTAAAACCCGTGCCAAAATCGCTGAGCTAAAAGTGACACGTTTAAGCGTGCATCGTACTAATACGCACATTTATGCGCAAATTATTGCTGAAACTGGCGATAAAGTATTAGCAAGTGCTTCAACTGTTGAAGCAGATGTACGTAAAATTGTTAAGAATGGTGGCAACGTAGAAGCTGCTGCCGCTATTGGTAAATTAATTGCTGAAAAAGCGAAAAAAGCGGGTATTACTACTGTGGCTTTTGATCGTTCAGGCTACAAATACCATGGTCGTATCAAGGCGTTAGCAGATGCTGCGCGTGAAAACGGCCTGTCATTCTAAGAAGCGAGACAGATAATGGCTAGAGAAATCGAACAACAACAGCAAACCGATGGTTTGCGTGAAAAAATGATTACGGTTAACCGTGTAAGTAAAACGGTTAAAGGTGGTCGTATTATGAGTTTCGCTGCATTGACTGTAGTCGGTGATGGTGATGGCGCAGTTGGTATGGGTAAAGGCAAAGCACGTGAAGTGCCAGTTGCCGTACAAAAAGCCATGGATGAAGCGCGTCGCGGCATGCTGAAAGTGAACCTGAACAATGGTACTTTGCATCACGCGGTTACCGGTGTGCATGGCGCTGCTAAAGTGTTTATTCAACCAGCTTCAGAAGGTACCGGCATTATTGCTGGTGGCGCAATGCGCGCAATCTTTGAAGTAATGGGCATCACAAACGTGGTTGCTAAATGTATCGGTTCAACCAACCCTTACAACCTGGTACGTGCCACATTGAATGGTCTTGAATCAATGAATACTCCATCTGAAATTGCTGCTAAACGCGGTAAATCAGTAGAAGAAATTAGAGGCTAATGATGGCTAAAGTAAAAGCAAATGCAACACCAATTAAAGTAACGTTGGTAAAAAGCGTAATCGGTCGTATCGAGTCACATAAAGCGACTGTTAAAGGCTTAGGTTTACGTCGCATGCACCATACAGTTGAGTTGCAAGATACGCCAGCAATTCGTGGCATGATCAACACAGTTGGTTATCTGTTAAAGGTAGAGGGATAATGCAATTAAATACAATTAAGCCTGCAGAAGGCGCTAAGAAAAATGCTCGCCGTGTTGGTCGTGGTATTGGTTCTGGTTTAGGTAAAACAGCTGGTCGTGGCCATAAAGGTCAAAAATCACGTACTGGTGGTTTCCATAAAGTGGGTTTTGAAGGCGGTCAAATGCCTTTGCAACGCCGTTTACCAAAACGTGGTTTTAAATCATTGACTAAAGCGGATACCGCACATGTACGTACGTCAGAATTAAACAACTTGCCTGTTGATACCATTGATTTATTAGTGTTAAAACAAGCGAATGTGGTTTCTGGCAATGTGCTAGCAGCAAAAGTATTCTTGTCTGGTGAAATCACTAAAAAACTTAACCTGACCGGTTTGTTGTTGACTAAAGGCGCTCGCGCTGCAGTTGAAGCAGCTGGCGGTAAAGTTGTTGACGCAGAATAACTAATAAGATTAGAGAACAGTATTGGCTCAAGATAGTCTTTTAGGTGCGGTAGGTAAAATGAGCGAGCTGAAAAGCCGCTTATGGTTTGTACTAGGTGCGTTGGTTGTCTACCGTTTAGGTGCACATATCCCGGTACCTGGTATTGATCCAACCGTACTCAAGCAATTGTTTGACTCGCAAAGTGGCGGTATCTTGGGCATGTTTAACATGTTCTCTGGTGGCGCGCTTTCACGCTTTACCGTGTTTGCATTAGGTATTATGCCGTACATTTCGGCCTCTATTATCATGCAGCTGCTTTCTGTGGTTTCTCCAAAAATGGAGCAGCTGAAGAAAGAGGGTGAGGCAGGTAGACGCACCATCACTAAATATACGCGCTACGGCACGGTGGTTTTAGCGACTTTCCAAGCGCTAGGTATTGCCATTGCTTTAGAAGGCCAGGCCGGCCTGGTGCTTGATCCTGGTATGGCGTTCAGGCTGATTGCCGTTGTAACATTAGTCAGCGGCACCATGTTTTTGATGTGGTTAGGTGAGCAAATTACCGAGCGCGGTATTGGTAATGGTATTTCGATTATCATTTTCGCGGGTATTGTTGCTGGCTTGCCAAGTGCTGTGGGTGGAACATTAGAGCTAGCTAGAACCGGTGCTTTTTCAATACCGTTAGTGATGTTCTTGTTTATCGCTATTTTATTAGTAACCGCTTTAGTGGTGTTTGTAGAGCGTGGACAACGCAAGATTACAGTCAACTACGCTAAGCGTCAGGTTGGTAACAAGGTTTACGGCGGTCAGACTACGCATTTGCCTTTAAAGCTAAATATGGCAGGTGTGATTCCTCCGATTTTTGCATCAAGTATTATTTTGTTCCCTGCTACTTTAGCAGGCTGGTTTGGTAGTAGTGAGAGCTTGTACTGGTTAAAAGACATCAGCAACGTGTTGTCTCCTGGTCAGCCGGTTTACATTTTGTTCTTTGCAGCAGCGATTATGTTTTTCTGTTTTTTCTACACGGCATTGGTATTTAACCCGAAAGAAACAGCGGACAACTTAAAGAAAAGCGGCGCATTTGTACCGGGTATTCGTCCTGGTGAGCAAACGGCAAAGTACATCGACAAGATCATGGGCCGTTTGACGCTGATAGGTGCTTTTTATATTACCTTGGTGTGTTTATTACCGGAATTTTTAATCTTGAAGTTTAATACCCCGTTCTACTTTGGTGGTACTTCACTACTGATTATCGTCGTGGTAACAATGGATTTTATGACGCAAGTGCAATCCCACCTGATGTCTCATCAATATGAGGGGTTGCTCAAAAAAGCTAATTTTAAAGGTAGCGCAGGGTCGCGATAACTTTTAAGTATGGCAAAGGAAGACCGCATTGAACTGCAAGGTGAGATTCTAGAAAATCTACCGAATGCGACTTTTAAAGTTAAGTTAGAGAATGGGCATACCGTACTGGGTTATATTTCTGGAAAGATGCGTATGCATTACATCCGGATTTTACCCGGCGATAAGGTTACAGTTGAAATGACACCTTATGATTTAACAAGAGCGCGGATCACTTTCCGTGTGAAGTAGTTTAAAAAGTAATATATTTTAAAATTAAGTAGTGTAGAGGTAAATTATGAGAGTTCGTGCATCAGTAAAAGCATTGTGCCGCAATTGTAAAGTTGTTCGTCGCCGTGGTGTGGTACGTATTATTTGTACAGATCCACGTCACAAACAACGTCAAGGTTAAATTGGGAATATGGTAAATACCGGCTTGCTTTTTTAGGCATTGAAAAAACCGGTACAAACTGTTAAAATTTAAGGCTTTTTTATTTTGGTCGCTACAAGTTGCGATTTGTTTTGGAGTTAAAGTATGGCTCGTATTGCTGGGGTTAATATCCCGAATAACAAACATGCAGAAATCGCATTAACAGCGATTTTTGGTATTGGTAGAAACACAGCGCAAAAAATTTGTGCTGCAGCTGGTGTTTTAGTTAATACTAAAATTAAAGATCTGAACGATGCTGATGTTGAAAAGCTGCGTGACGAAGTTGCCAAAGTAAAAGTAGAAGGCGATTTACGTCGTGAAGTATCAATGAACATCAAACGTTTGATGGACCTAGGTTGCTACCGTGGTGTGCGTCATCGTCGTGGTCTGCCAGTGCGCGGTCAACGTACCAAAACCAATGCGCGTACGCGTAAAGGCCCAGTTAAAGCAATTAAACAAGCTAAGTAATTAGTTGTTTGATTTTTTAAGATTCGATTTAAGTAAGACTTATAGGTAAGGACTGTACAACATGGCAAAAGCTAATGTACGCGTAAGAAAAAAAGTTAAAAAGAATATTGCTGAGGGCATTGCTCACGTGCACGCTTCATTTAACAACACAATTATTACAATTACTGATCGTCAAGGTAATGCGCTTTCATGGGCAACATCAGGCGGTCAAGGTTTTAAAGGCTCACGTAAGAGTACGCCATTTGCTGCACAAGTTGCGGCAGAGGTTGCTGGTAAATCAGCACAAGAGTCCGGAGTTAAAAACTTAGAAGTGCGCATTAAAGGTCCAGGCCCAGGCCGTGAATCTGCAGTACGTGCACTAAATGCGGCTGGTTTTAAAATTACCAGCATTACTGATGTGACGCCAGTGCCGCACAATGGCTGCCGTCCACCCAAAAAACGCAGAATTTAGTTTCCGCGCGTTTAAGCAAATACAGATTACTGGAGAATTACTTTGGCTAGAAACTTAGATCCTAAATGCCGTCAGTGCCGCCGTGAAGGTGAGAAATTATTCTTAAAAGCTGAAAAATGCTTTACGGATAAATGCGCAATTGAAAAACGCAACTTCCCACCAGGACAGCATGGTCAACGTCGTAACTCACGTTTGTCAGACTACGGTGTGCAATTACGTGAAAAACAAAAAGTACGTCGTATTTACGGCGTATTAGAAGGTCAATTCCGTAGCTACTACGCTGAAGCTGACCGTCAAAAAGGCATTACCGGTGAAAACCTGTTGCAACTATTGGAGTGCCGTTTAGATAACGTTGCGTTCCGTATGGGTTTGGGCGGTTCACGTACAGAAGCGCGTCAAATCGTGCGTCACAACAGCATTAAAGTGAATGGTAAACGTGTGAATATTCCTTCATACCAAGTTAAAGCGGGTGATGTGGTTTCTGTTGCAGAAGCTTCAAAAGCTCAATTGCGTATTAAAGGTGCTCTGGAAGCAGCTGAACAACGCGGTTTCCCGGCATGGTTGGAAGTGGATGTTAAAGCCTTTACGGGTACATTTAAATCTAAACCGCAGCGTGATGATTTGCCTTCAACCATTAACGAATCATTGGTCGTTGAGTTGTATTCTAAGTAATTAGTTTTTTAACTAATTACTTAGCTGAAAGCTTACTCACCCAATAACGTCAAGGAATTTTATGCAAAACAACCCAACTGAATATTTAAAGCCGCGTGTTGTTGACGTAGAAGTCATTACACCATTACGCGCTCGCGTTACACTTGAGCCAATGGAACGTGGTTTTGGTTATACATTAGGTAACGCACTACGTCGTGTTTTATTGTCATCTATCCCTGGCTTCGCTATTACTGAAGTGAAAATTGATGGCGTAGTTCATGAGTATTCAACTATTGATGGCGTGCAAGAAGATGTAGTGGATATCTTGCTTAACCTTAAAGGTGTTGCCTTAAAGTTAAATAATAAAACAGAGACTATTTTAACGCTAAGCAAGTCTACAGAAGGTGTTGTGACTGCCGGTGATTTTGAAACGGGTCATGATGCTGAAATCGTTAATCCAAACCACGTGATTGCACACCTGACAAAAGGTGGCAAACTGAATTTGGAAGTGAAAGTGGCAATGGGTCGTGGTTATCAACCGGTACCTGCGCGTCAAAAGAACGATGAAGAAGACCGTGTACTTGGTTTTATCATGGTTGATGCGTCTTTCAGCCCGATCAACAAAGTTAGTTATCAAGTTGAAAGCGCCCGTGTTGAACAACGTACCGATTTAGACAAATTGGTGATGGATGTTGAAACCAACGGTGTGATTGAGCCGGAACAAGCGATTCGCGATGCGGCACGTATCTTGATTGGCCAGTTATCAGTATTTGCCAACTTGGAAGGTTCGCCTAACGAAGTGGAAGTGAAATCTGCACCACAAGTTGACCCGATTTTATTGCGTCCAGTGGATGATTTAGAGTTGACTGTACGTTCAGCAAATTGCTTAAAAGCGGAAAATATTTTCTACATTGGTGATTTGATTCAACGTAGCGAAAATGAACTATTAAAAGCACCTAATTTAGGCCGCAAATCTTTAAATGAAATTAAAGATGTATTGGCAACTAAAGGCTTAACATTAGGCATGAAATTAGAAAACTGGCCGCCAGTTGGTCTAGAAAAAGCGTAATTAAGCTTACGCTTAATATTAAAAGAAACTTAAGGAATTACTATGCGTCACGGTAATAGCAATCGTAAATTAAATCGTACTAGCAGCCATCGTGCCGCTATGTTCCGCAACATGTCAGTATCTTTGTTACGTCATGAAATCATCAGAACGACTTTGCCTAAAGCAAAAGAGTTGCGTAAATTTGCTGAGCCATTGATTACATTAGGTAAAGATGCGACTTTAGCAAACCGCCGTTTAGCTTTTAGCCGTCTACGTGACCGCGATATCGTTGGTAAACTGTTCGGTGAGTTAGGCCCACGTTATTTAGCACGCAATGGTGGCTATTTACGTATTCTTAAATGTGGTTTCCGTAACGGTGACAATGCGCCTATGGCCTTAGTTGAGTTGGTTGATCGTCCAGATACAACAACAGAAGCTGTATCAGCTGAGTAAGTGAGCTCAATAATAAAAAAGCCAGCTTTATGCTGGCTTTTTTATTATCTAGTCACGCAAAAACTGCACTACCTGTTTGCTATTAAATGGCCAAGTTAATTCAGCGTTGTTATCAGTGCGCTGTAGTACCGGTATTCGTGTGCCATATGTCAGTAATAGCTGCTCGGAATCGGTAATTTCGACAATTGTAAATGCGTAAATAGACAGTTTGTTTAATATGGCCGTGGCGTCATCACACAGATGGCAATGCGAAGTGCTGTAAAGGTAAATAGATTTGCTCATGTCATTTATTTTGAGAATCGCTTGTAATTCGCTGATTATTAAACCTAATATTAAGCTAATTTCATCACTAAAACAGCATATGCATATAGAATAAAACATAATCTCGAATATGTCGTAATCAGCATTAAGGTTTGTATGACCGATAAGCCAGAATTAAAAGAAAGCCAAAAAGAAAGCTTGGGCGAAAGCCTGCAGCAAGTGATTGCCATACTCGAAAAGCATCGATTAGTCGAAAGTTTGGTGCATAAGCAGGATATGCCTAAGCATGATCTTGTTGAGTTGCTGGTCCATAAGCAAAATTTAAATGAGCTGCAGAAGAAGCTGGACCTATTACACCCCGCTGACGTTGCCTATATTTTGGAAGCGCTGCCTTTAGATGAGCGCCTTAGAGTGTGGGAGCTGGTTAAAGCAGAGCGTGACGGCGAAATCCTGCTGGAGGTTTCAGACTCTGTCAGGCAAAGCCTTATTGCCGATATGGATTCCGATGAGCTACTGGCTGCAGCCGAGCAGCTGGATACGGATGAACTGGCTGACCTAGCACCCGACCTGCCTAAAGACGTGCTGCAAGACTTGATGGATAGTCTTGATTCGCAAAACAGGGAACGTTTGCAATCGGCCTTATCCTATCCTGACGACGCAGTAGGTGCGCTGATGGATTTTGATATTGTGACCATTCGCGAAAATATTACACTGGAAGTAGCCTTGCGTTATTTACGCAGGCTGGGTAACTTGCCCGATCATACCGATAAGCTGTTTGTGGTGGATAGAAATGATATTTTACTGGGTGTTCTGCCGCTAAAGCGCATGGTTGTTAATGATTTGGACGTCAATGTAGCCGATGTGATGGCTGAAGACGCCGTGGTATTCCATCCGGAGGACATTGCGGATGATGCGGCAAAAGCGTTTGAGCGTTATGACTTGGTGACGGCGCCGGTGGTAGATGCCAATAAAAAATTAATTGGCCGTATTACCGTAGATGCGGTCATGGATTTTATTCGTGAAGAATCTGATTCCGATATGTTATCAATGGCAGGCTTGCGCGAAGAGGAAGACTTTTTCGCATCGATCTGGAAATCGGTACAAAACCGCTGGGCCTGGCTGGCGATTAACTTGATAACAGCACTGGTTGCATCACGCGTGATCGGGCTATTTGAAGGATCGATTGAAAAAATTGTGGCCTTGGCGGCATTAATGCCGATTGTGGCAGGCATAGGCGGTAATTCAGGCAACCAGACCACCACCATGATTGTGCGCGGCTTGGCGCTTGGCCAAGTTTCAACACATAATATGAAGTCATTAGTCACCAAAGAGCTTGGTGTCGCCTTGCTCAATGGATTGATTTGGGGCGGTGTTCTGGCATTGATTGCCTATGCGCTCTATAGTAATTACCAATTAGGCCTGGTAATGATGGCTGCCATGACGCTAAACCTGCTGCTGGCGGCCATTATGGGCGTTATGATTCCCTTGGTGATGAATAAGCTAGGACGAGACCCTGCGGTGGGCTCTAGCGTTTTGATTACCGCCGTAACCGATAGTGGTGGATTTTTCATTTTCCTAGGTATTGCAACCATATTTTTAATCTAGCGTAATAGTCGTGCTTCACGACTTTGCTTAAACCTCTAATTTAAAAGTAGCCTTAGCTGATATGAATCAAGAAATACAACTGATTTGGCAAGAAACCATACAAGATCTATCGACGCCAGCAGCCCTGTGGCAGCTTGGCATCATTGTGATAGCCGGCAGCATTGCCTGGCTGATTAATGGTGCCCTGCGTGGCTATGTGATGCGCAACGCGCCAGAAAACTGGCGCTTGGGCATCGGTAGTATCAATCGCGTGCTGTTTCCCTTATCGACCTTAATCATTGTGCTAATTGGCAAAGCGATACTCACCCATTGGCAACATACCAGCATGCTGCATCTGGCCAGCAGGTTGCTGATTGCGATGGCGGTGATTCGCCTGATTGTGTACGGTATTCGTTATATTATTTCACCGGGCGGCCTGCTTAAAACCTTAGAAAATTCCATCTCAGCCAGTATTTGGTTGATATTGGCGCTGCATCTAAGTGGCCTGTTGCCAGAAATGATACAAATCTTAAAAGATATCCAATTCAATGTAGGTAAAACAAACCTTAATCTGCTGATTGTTTTACAAGCTTTATTCACGATATTTGCCACCATATTTATCGCGCTGTGGATTAGTCGTGTTATCGAAAACAAGGTAATGAACGCCGCGCAAATTAATATGAATATGCGTGTGGTGTTGAGTAAGGTATTTAGAATCGCGCTGTTGTTTATCGCAGTTATGATTGGATTATCGGCTGCCGGCCTTGATTTGACGCTACTTTCTGTGTTTGGCGGCGCGCTGGGTGTTGGTTTGGGCTTTGGTCTGCAGCGCATTGCCAGCAACTATGTGAGCGGATTTATCCTCCTGCTGGATAAATCCATGCAAATTGGCGATATCGTCACCATTGAAGATAAGCATTATGGGGTGATTACAGACTTGCGTACGCGTTACCTGGTATTAAAGAAAATGGACGGCACGCAAGTGATTGTGCCCAATGAAATGTTGATTATCAACTCTGTCATCAATCATTCGTTTACAGACCGAAACAGCCGGGTGTTATTGGATTTGCAGGTAGCTTATGACAGCGATTTGGAGATGGTGCTGGCACTGATGAAGCAAGTCGCGCAAGAAAACCCACGCGTGCTGGTGACGCCAGAGCCGGTGGCAACCATTAAGGCTTTTGCTGAGAGCGGTGTGGATGTGAATTTATCCATATGGATATCCGACCCGGAAAACGGGCAGCTGGCCTTAAAATCGGAAATATTCTTAGCCTTATGGAAGGCCTTTAAGCACAATGGTATTGCGATTCCGTTTCCACAGCGTGAGGTCAGGGTGCTTAACCCAGTGGAGACAAAGGATGAAACAAATGAACAGGCACTGCAAACTTAGGGTGCTCAATTCATAAGGGCGTGACCGCAAATAAAAAAGCCCGCAATGCGGGCTTTTTACTTAAATACTAACGAATATGACGTTAAATTATTTAAGTTTTGTTTCTTTGTAAATCACGTGTTTACGTACCACTGGATCAAATTTTTTGATTTCCATTTTTTCTGGCATGGTACGTTTGTTTTTTGTGGTGGTATAGAAATGACCTGTACCAGCACTTGATTCTAGTTTAATTTTTTCACGCATGATGTTCTACCTTAATTGATTGCGTTAATCTTGTTAACGTTAAATCTTCTGACCAGCAGCACGCATGCCTGCCAATACTGAGTCAATACCGTTTTTATCAATCGTACGCAATGCTGCATTGGTAATACGCATACTTACCCAGCGATTCTCAGATTCAACCCAAAATTTACGATTTTGTAAATTTGGTAAAAAACGACGTTTTGTTTTGTTTTGTGCGTGAGAAACATTGTTACCCACCATTGGCTTTTTGCCAGTTACCATACATACACGTGCCATGGTTATCCCCAAATACTTTGCTTTTTTAGAAAGACCGCAATTATAGTATGAAAGCGCGCCGATTTTCAAGCTATAAATCGCTTTTGTTGCATATAAATTTACAGCTTGGGATGAATCTTCACTGAATGGGCTTAATGCTTGCCTGTACTGCCAAATCCGCCTTCACCGCGATGGCTTTGTGTAAACTCATCGACGATATGAAACTCGGCTTGTACTACCGGCACAATCACCAGTTGCGCAATGCGTTCCATTGGGTTGAGGATAAACGTTTCCTTACTGCGGTTCCAACAGGAGACGAGTAATTGGCCCTGATAGTCTGAATCGATCAAGCCGACTAAATTACCCAGAACAATACCGTGTTTATGTCCCAAGCCTGAGCGTGGCAAAATGAGGGCTGCATAATAGGTGTTATCAATATGGATCGCCATCCCGGTCGGAATCATCACGGTCTCACCGGGTTGTATGGTTTGTGTATGCTCAATACAAGCACGTAGATCAAGCCCTGCAGAGCCTACAGTGGCATAGCTTGGCATCATATGGTGCAGGCGGTTATCTAAAATTTTTAAATCGACTGAAATAGACATATTGGTTGCTTTTGTAATTTTAAAATCAATGCGTTATTAAACACTAAATAGTGCCTAAAATCACTAGGCATTAAAAAAGGCCAGTTCAACTGCACTGGCCTGGATGATTGCTAGAATTTGTAGGAGGCGCTGAGTCCTAATAAATAGTTTCTGTCAGCAGCAGGCTCATAAAAGCGCAGATTGGCATCATTGACGCGCACGGAGCCGATATATTCCTTATCAAACATATTTTCGACGCGCAGATATTCGCTAAACCGCCAGTTGGCTAAGTTCTGCTCAAAACCAGCGCGTAGATTAAAAATGGTATAAGACGGTGCCGTGTCGGTATTCGTATCATTGACATAAGACTTGCTATTGTGGCGGCCTTCCAGCGCAGTGCTAAAACCAAGCGGCTCATATTTCCATGCCACTTCGCCGTAAATCTGGCTGCGATAGGTGCCGGGGATTTTATTACCGGATGCCACCAGGCCTGATGCGCCAGCAAAATCGGAATCAAATTTAGCGTTAAGCAGTGCGTAAGAAAAGTAAGTGGAAATATTGTTAGAAAATTGCGAATCGATTGATAGCTCAGCACCCGTGCGCTTGGTTTTGTTGGCATTGGCAAATACGCTGCGGTTGGCAAAGTTGGTTTCCCTGGCAACGATTTCATCATCGGTGCTGATTTTAAATAAATTCAGGTTGACCTGCGTATTAGCGCCCACAAACGCTTTTGCGCCTAATTCAAAATTCTGGCTTTCGCTGGGCTTCAGGTCAAGATTTGGGATGCCATTATTGACTGCATTAAAAGCCGCTTCAATAAACGTAGGTGTTTCAAAACCTTTACCGTAATTGGCATATAGGTTTAAGGTTGGGGTTGCTTTCCAAATGATGCCGATAACAGGAGTGGTTTTTTCATAAGAGACCGAGCCGCTATTGTCACCATTATTGCCGGTGCCGGACACAAATTGATCATTCACCTGCAGCCTTACTTTTGTGCGTCTTGCGCCCGCGTGAATATCTACATTTTTAGAAATGGATAATTTGCCCTGGATGTAGCGGTCAAAATTTGTAGAAATATTCTCTTCATCGCGGTTAAGTGCAGAGTTGGCATTATTGGCTACATTGGTACTTCTTTTAATACCGCCGTCAGCGTTGATATCCAGCCTGTCATCAGAGGATTTGCCGTAATTGACGCCTACAGACAAGTTGTATGGTTTTCCAAAGAAGTCGCCATTATTGTCCCAGCGCACATCTGAACCCCAGAAATCACGCGATATCTCACTGGCGCGGCCTGCCGTTGTGGTGGCACTGGTAGAAAGGTATTGCAGATTCTCCCTGTTGCCAACATAGCCAATTAGGTTGATTTTATTGTTAGTGTTGAATGCATGTTCAAGATTAAAGCCTACCTGCGCATGGCTGCGGCTAACCCGGGTATTGGCGGCAATGGCGCTATTTGGGACGGATTTTGGGTCACTAAAAGCGGCAGAGCGTGTTAAACCCAGTGGATCTTGAGCGTCCTGGTCGAACCAGTTAATCAAGGTGCTGAGCTTGGTATCTTCCGAGAGGTTAAATTTGAATTTGGCGGTGGCCTGTTGCTTATCGCTTTCGCTGTTATCGCGATAACCATCACTCTCAAAGTTAGAAACATTCAATAAGTACTCTACGCCATCTGCATTGCCAGCCGCATTCATGATTTGACGTTTGGTGGCATAACTACCAAACATCACCGTTGCACCAACTTCTGGCGTTTTGGGGGCATTTTCTGTAAATAGCTGGATCACGCCGCCAGATGAGTTGCCGTACAAAGCAGAAAACGGGCCGCGCATCACTTCAATACTTCTAATCGCCGATAAATCCACCACGCCTGGCTGGCCTTGACCGTCCGGCATGGTTAATGGGATGCCATCCACGTACACGCGCACACCGCGCACACCAAAACTGGAACGTGAACCAAAGCCGCGGCTTGAAATTTGTGGGTCTTGTGCTGTTTGTGTGCGGTTTTGTGCGGTAATGCCAGGAATGCGAATCAGGCTTTCAGACAGCGTCATTTGTAGCTGGCCTGCTTGGATATCTTCTTCATCCACCACATCAATTGCAATCGGCAAATCAAAGCTGTTTTGTTCGATACGTGTACCAGTCACCACAACAGGGGCCATATAGATATTCTCTGTCGTATCTTCGGCAGAAAAACTGATCGGTGAATAGCTGCTGCTGGCTAAGATAGCAAGTGTAAGCAGTTTTAGTTTGAATGGAGCTTGTGGGGCGGACATAATCAATTCTTAAAAGAGGTGGAAAAATAATGCAGTATCATAGGGTTAAATGCTGACGGCATGCATCAGCATTTTCATGAATTTAAACGATTTGCTAAATTACGGACTACAGCAAGTTTGAGATATGCATCAAGATGCGATGCGCTACTTCGGTTTTGTGGGTGCGCGCTACAGGGTGAGTGCCATTTTCATCAATCAGTATGACTTGATTTTCATCAGAGCCCATTGCGCTTGACGCTTCGTTAGCGACAATCAGGGCTAGTTTTTTTGCGATACGCTTTTGGCTGGCATATTCAACCAGGTTTTCACTTTCTGCTGCAAAACCCACACAAAATGGCGGGTTTGGCAGGCTGGCAACATCAGCCAGGATATCTTTGGTTTTAACCAAACCCAATGTGAGCGAAGACTCACTTTTCTTGATTTTTTGCGTATGCTTTTCAGCCGGGGCGTAGTCGGCAACTGCCGCCACGCCAATAAATATGTCCTGATCCGCGACGTTATTCATCACCGTGTTGTACATGGAATCGGCACTAGTCGCTTCGATATTGCAAACATTTGCTGGTGGCTTGATAGCGGTTATACCGCTGATTAATGTCACACTCGCACCCATATCCGCCGCTACTTGGGCGATTGCATAACCCATTTTGCCTGAGCTTAGATTGGTAAGCGCGCGCACAGGGTCAATCATTTCCAGTGTCGCGCCAGCGGTAATCATTACCCGCTTGCCAGCCAATAATTTTGGGGTGAAATGCGCATTGATCAGCTGCAATAACTCGTCCGCCTCAAGCATGCGGCCCAGGCCTATTTCGCCACAGGCTTGCTCGCCACTGCCAGGGCCTAAAACTGCAATATTATCTGCCTGCAATTGTGCGATATTGCGTTGCGTGGCAGGGTTTTCCCACATTTGTTTATTCATGGCAGGTGCCACCAAAAGCGGGCAATCTCTGGCTAAACATAAAGTAGAAAGCAAATCATCGGCACGGCCATGTACGAGTTTGGCTAAAAAGTCTGCACTGGCCGGCGCAATCAAAATCGCATCCGCATGGCGGCTTAACTCAATGTGCGGCATTCCATTAGGGATAGATGCATCCCACATGCCCACAAACACAGGCTTGCCGGATAATGCCTGCATGGTAACAGGGGTGATAAATTGGCAAGCCGCTTCAGTCATCACGACTTGTACGTTGACGCCGGCTTTCACCAGCAAGCGCACTAACTCTGCTGCCTTATAAGCGGCAATTCCGCCGGTGATACCCAATAGTAATTTTTTGCCAATCATTGTCATTGTGCGATTTTATATCAAAGCCTATGCAATTGCGATTAACTAAACTTATCCTGATAAACTGATAAAAATAAATACTAAAAATACAGTCAGAAATAAATAGAAAATCTATGTGGAAAAAAACCAGAATCTTTATTTTGCTCATTTTATTGGGCACAGTCGTACAACAAACATTCTTAGATAAAGCCGACTTGGATTGGAAAGATAATTTTTACGTTGCGGTCTACCCGGTCAATGCCGAAGCCAGCAATACAGGGGCCGCGTCAGAAGTAAACGCTTACTTGAACACATTGACGCGTGAAGATTTTGAGCCGGTAGCCGAATACTTTGCGACTGAAGGTGTGCGTTATGGTTTAAATCTAAGACGCCCGGTAGAAATTCAACTAGGTGATGAGGTAAAAGAAATCCCTTCTGCGCCACCAACTACACATAGCTTAATTGATACGATTATCTGGAGCTTAAAGTTCAGGTTGTTTGCGTGGCAAAATAGCCCCAAAGTCAATGTTAAGCCTGATATAAAACTTTACCTGCTTTATCACAGCCCTATAACTACATCTGTTTTAAGCCATTCAACTGCGCTTAATAAAGGTCGAATTGGTCGCGTCAATTTATTTGGCGATGCAAAATATGCAGACAAGAATTTGGTGATTTTGACGCATGAGCTTTTGCATACGCTATCGGCAAGCGATAAATATCACTTGGAAACGACACTGCCCATGTTCCCCGAGGGTTTTGCCGAGCCTGGCAAACAGCCGCTTTACCCGCAAGACTTGGCGGAGCTGATGGGTGGGCGTATACCTATTAATGAAAGCAAGGCTGACATACCGCAAAACTTAAACTTTACAACAATTGGTAGCAAAACAGCCCAAGAAATAGGGTGGCTAAAACCAGCTAATAATCAATAAGGTGAATTTACATGGCAATTAGAGACTGGCCAGCAGCCGAGCGCCCACGCGAAAAACTGGTCGAGCAAGGGGCGGGCGCACTATCCGATGCTGAATTACTGGCGATATTTTTGCGCGTAGGCGTAGTGGGTAAAAGTGCCGTGGACCTGGCGCGCGATTTGTTAAACCAGTTTGGTAGCTTAAACGCTATCTTTAGCGCAAGCGAACAAGAATTAAGCCAGGTGCACGGCATAGGCGCCAGTAAATACGTGCAGTTGCAAGCCATATTCGAAATGAGCCGTCGCGCGCTTGGTGAACAATTACAGCAGCAAGATGTATTTAATTCGCCACAGCAAGTGCATGATTATCTGTGTTTAAAGTTGGGCAGCCTGACCCGCGAAGTGTTTTTGGTGCTTTTTTTAGATGCACAAAACCGTCTGCAAGCCAGTGAGGAAATGTTTAGTGGTAGCTTGATGCAAACCAGTGTCTATCCGCGCGAAGTAGTGAAGCGTGCCATACACCATAACTCGGCTGCGGTCATTTTTGCCCATAACCATCCTTCAGGCGTTGCCCAGCAAAGCCAGGCGGATGAGCAAATAACCAAACATCTTAAGCAGGCCTTAAGTTTAATCGATGTAAAAGTGCTGGATCATTTTATTGTGGCTGGCAACAACACGATGTCTTTTTCAGAGCGAGGCTTATTATAATGAGAATTTTTTCAGCCCCATTTAAACAGCGCTGGCACTTATTGATTAATTATATTTATCAATAAAATAAGTATAATTAAATTTAATATTATTAAGCGATTGTGTATGATGTGCACATGGTTAGAAAGTGATAATGTTTCTAACAGCGCCTATCCAATTTTTGTAGTTTTAACCTAATTTTTTAAAACCATTACTTAAGGAAAAATAATGATTGTTAATGTACCAAACGTTACTTTTAAAACCCGCGTACGTGATGAAAGCATCGGCGGCGAGAACCCATTCCGTTGGCAAGATGTAACGACTGCCGACATTTTTAAAGGCAAAAAAGTGGTGATCGTGGCACTTCCAGGCGCTTTCACACCAACTTGCTCAAGCACACACTTACCTGGCTACGAAGCTAAATTTGCCGAATTCAAAGCAGCCGGTGTAGATGATATCTACTGCTTAAGCGTTAACGACGCATTTGTGATGTTCCAATGGGGCAAAAACCTGGGCGTTAAAAACGTGAAAATGTTGCCAGACGGTAACGGTGATTTCACACGTGGCATGGGCATGTTAGTGCAAAAATACAACTTAGGTTTTGGTGATCGCTCATGGCGCTATTCAATGCTGGTTGAAGACGGCGAAGTGAAACAAATGTTTGTTGAGCCAGGCAAAGATGACAACTTTGGCGCTGACCCATTTGAAGTATCTGATGCAGACACCATGTTGAATTATTTGAAAAAATAATTAAATGAGCATGCAAAATGGGCGATGTGATGCACATCGCCTTTTTTGTTTAAATTGAGATATAGAAATTTTTACCCTGGTTTAGTAAAGTTTAATAAAGAGAAAACAATTGTCTACTTACACACCCACTACACAATACGATTATGATTTATTTGTAATAGGCGCAGGCTCTGGCGGCGTACGTGCAGCGCGCATGGCGGCTGGTTTGGGCGCGAAAGTAGCGATTGCAGAAGACCGTTACTTTGGCGGCACTTGTGTCAACGTGGGCTGCGTACCTAAAAAATTGTATGTGTATGCCTCACAATTTTCTGAGAGCTTTAGTGCGGCCGCTGGCTTTGGCTGGAAAGTAGGCGATTCAGCATTTACCTGGTCAAACCTGGTGGCGAATAAAGATAAAGAAATCGGTCGCTTACAAAATGTATACGACAAGTTGTTGCGTGATAGCCAAGTGGCTGTGGTCAATGGCCGAGCGACTTTAGTTGATGAGCATACGGTAAAAGTGGACGATAAAAGCTATACGGCAGAGCGTATCTTGGTGGCTACCGGTGGCTGGCCGTTTGTACCTGACGTTGAAGGCAAAGAGCATATCGTCACCTCAAACGAGATTTTTAACCTGCCGACTTTACCTAAACAAATGGTAATTGTGGGTGGTGGCTATATCGCGGTGGAATTTGCCGGCATTTTGCATGGCTTGGGCGTAGACGTGACGATTTTTGAGCGTGGCGAAAAAGTGTTACGCGGCTTTGATGAAGACATCCGCGATTTCCTGATTGCCGAGATGAGCAAAAAAGGCATCAAATTCATGTTCAATACCAGTGTAGATAAAATCAACCTGGATTGTGAAGGCTTGACCGTGCACACCACAAAAGGCGATACGGTCTCTGCCGAGTTGGTGATGTACGCGACTGGTCGCGTACCGAATACTAAAAATCTGGGGCTGGAAGCGATTGGCGTTCAATTGGACGGAGTAGGCGCAATTAAGGTCAATGATGACTATCAAACCAACGTGCCCTCAATTTACGCCTTAGGTGACGTGACGAATCGCGTCAATCTGACGCCTGTGGCAACTTCTGAAGGGATGGCCTTGGTGAACAAGCTATATTCCAGCCATTATAAAAAGATGGATTACGATAATATTCCAACCGCTGTATTCAGCCAGCCTAGTATCGGCACAGTGGGTTTAACCGAAAAGCAAGCCTTGGAATTGTATCCTGCGGATATCGATATCTATAAAGCCGATTTCAAGCCCATGAAAAATACTTTAAGCGGTAGCAGTGAGCGCACGCTGATGAAAATGGTCGTAGTGCGTAGTACGGATAAGGTCGTTGGTATGCATATGGTGGGACCAGACGCGGGTGAGATTATTCAAGGCTTTGCCGTAGCGCTGCGTGCCGGTGCCACTAAAGCGGTGTTTGATAGCACCATCGGCATACACCCGACCGCGGCTGAAGAGTTTGTGACGATGCGCAAACCAGCCGTGTCACACCAATAGATTTAAATTACTGACCAAAACCTTTGCCGCTGCGTGAACCCGTTTGATAGTCTTTATCGCCGGGTAAAATGCAGCGGCCAAAGCCAAAGAAGGTACCTTGGCTACCAGGCGGGCAATTTGCGGCAGGATCCAGTTTGATTGCGATTTCTTTTGCAGTAGCGGCTTTTTGCGTATTCACAAATTCCCACTTGCCGGTTGCATGTAGAATCACTTTTTCACCACTGCTAGTGAGCGCTTCGATATCGGGATGCTCATCTGCTGCGTACGCACTGGATGCACTAAAACAAATGCTTATCAGCAAAACTGTCTTAGCTGGAATAGCGTTTTTTAAACTATTTTTAAACATGATTTTCCCCAAGCAATCGCACTTTTAGAATTTGCCGTGCATTTGCGCTGTTAAAATTTGCCGTGCATTTGCACTAGTTTTTTCAATTCAGGCACGCACGATCCACACTCTGTGCCACATTTTAATTTGTTTTGCAAAGTAAGCAAATCGGCACCCATTTCAATCGTATCGATAATCTCATTCTGCGATACATCCAGGCAACTGCATATAATCTTGCCGCGGCCCCTTTGCCCGGTTGGCGGTGCAACCACAGGCGCCAGCGCCCAGCGGCGTAATTCATCGGTAAAGCTGCCGCTAGACATCACATCTTTTAGCCAATCGGCCGCCAGCGTCTCGCCCATCAGGCGCACGCCTGTCACCTGGTCACTTTCAACCAATATGCGTTTGCTGATGCCACGTTTTGCATCAATATAATTGAGCAAAGGCATATCATCGGTCATGCCTAAAATGGCATCGATTTGAGCCACTAAGTCACCTTCCGGGCTATCAGCATGTGGAGTATCAGAATGTGCAGCACGTAATATCAGCATGCCGATACCGTGTTCGGATTCACGCCCGAACAAACCGCAGCTGGCATACTCAAAATGCTGCAACAAGCCGCGAATTTTTTGCAGCATATCAAGGCTTTGCACTGTACGCATCACCGTCATGCGCCACGGCAGTTCCAGTTTTTCAATCTTAATCGCGGTGTGTTTCAGTTCCGGTTGCTTTGAAGTTTGATCAAAGTTAGGCGGCATCAGCGCATTGACACCCAGGCCGTGCATAAACTGGCTACCCCAGTGCATGGCGATAAAAGTCTGAGAAGGCTGCACATCGGTGGATGCCTGCACAGGCAACACAAGGCTGCCGCGCTTGTTTTGCACTTTGACGATATCGCCATTCTTAATACTGCGGCGCATCATATCATCCGCATTCATCTGTATGGCAGGCTCTTCCACGTGGTTGAATAGCTGCGCGGCGGTGCCGGTGCGGCTCATGCCGTGCCACTGATCGCGCAGGCGGCCGGTGAGCAAATGTAGCGGATGGCGCGCATCGGTTTTGTCCGCCGTGCCTTTGTAAACCGCATTGGCAAATTGCGCTTTGCCATCGGGTTTTTCAAAAACACCATCGGCATACAAGCGCGCCAAGCCTTGTGATTCGCCGGTCTTAAATGGCCATTGTTGCGGGCCATTTTCATTCAGCAAGTTGTAGCTTAAACCGGTGATATCCAAATCACGGCCGCGTGTCGATTCGCGGTGTTCATTAAAGATATCTTCTGTCGTATTAAAAGCAAATAGATGCGACTGTTTAGCGCTATGTTTTGACAGGCGTTTTTCCAGGCGCTGCGCAAAATCGACCATAATCGCCCAATCGTGTTTGGCTTCGGCAGGCGGCGGAACGGCGGGGTTGACGCGCGTAATACGGCGTTCCGAGTTGGTCACCGTGCCTTCTTTCTCGCCCCAGGTACTTGCGGGCAATAATACATCGGCATAGGCGCAAGTATCGGTATTGCTGTAGGCATCCTGCACCACCACCAACTCTGCAGTACCCAGTGCCGATAATACATTGTTCAGGTCTGGCATGGAATGCGCCGGATTGGTACAAGCAATCCAGATGGCCTTGATTTCACCTGCTTTTACCGCGTCAAACATTTCAATCGCTGTTTTGCCTGCGGTTTCAGGCACTGCATCTATACCCCATAATTTGGCAACTTCTGCGCGGTGTTCGGCATTATGCAGGTCTCTATGGCCGGACATCAAGTTGGCCATGCCGCCCACTTCGCGCCCGCCCATGGCATTAGGCTGGCCGGTCAGCGAGAATGGGCCAGAGCCTTTTCTGCCGATATGGCCGGTGGCCAGGTGCAGGTTGATCAGCGCGGCATTTTTATCGGTACCATGTATGCTTTGATTCAGGCCCATGCAGTACATGCTTAAAGTCGGGCCGGCGCCAAACCACTTGGCGGCCTGGATGATGTCCGATTGCTTGATGCCGCAAATATCCGCCACCATTTTCGGTGTGTATTCACGCAGGGTTTCTTTTAGCTCATCAAAGCCATTGGTGTGGGCATTGATAAAGGCCATATCCAGCAAGCCTTCCCATAGCATCACATGTAGCAGGCCATTAAACAGGGCGACATCGGTGCCGGGCAAAATCGCCAGGTGCAAATCGGCAGAACGCGCAGTATCGGTTTTACGCGGGTCAACCACCACGATTTTTAAATTGGGATTTTTGGCTTTGGCGTCTTCGATACGCCTGAAAATAATCGGGTGTGCAAACGCGGTGTTGCTGCCGGCGATAAACAGGCAATTGGTATGGTCGATATCTTCATAGCATGCAGGCGGCGAATCCGCGCCCAATGTCGCTTTGTAGCCTGCAACGGCTGAGCTCATACATAAGCGCGAATTGGTATCGACGTTATTAGTGCCGATCAGGCCTTTAGCCAGCTTGTTAAACACATAATAGTCTTCTGTTAACAGTTGACCTGAGATATAAAAAGCCACTGAATCAGGGCCATGTTTCTCAATGGTCTGTGCAAATTTTTCAGTAAGGTAATCCAGCGATTCATCCCATGACACGCGCTGGCGTGGTTCTTCACGGTTTAAGCGCATTTCCGGGTACAGCAGGCGGTTATCCAGTTTTGCCGTTAAATGCAGCGTAGAGCCTTTGGTGCACAAGCGCCCAAAGTTGGCAGGATGTTCTGTATCGCCTTTTACATCAATGATTTTGTCATTTTGTGAATGAATAATCACGCCGCAGCCAACGCCGCAGTAGCAACAAGTACTTTTAGTTTGTTTAATCAAAGCGTCCAATTTACTCGTCTTATTTACTGGCTTTTTAATTCCAGGTACACAATACCGTCTTCCACTTTGGTATTAAAGCAGGCGGTTTCACCGACATCCGGCTCTTCTGCCTTGCCATCTACCAGGCTGATTTTCCAGGAATGCAGCGGACAGGCCACCTTATCACCATAGACAATGCCTTGCGACAAAGGTCCACCTTTGTGCGGGCAGCTATTATTAACGGCAAAAATGCGGTCATCTTCGGTGCGGAATACACCGATATCAAAATCTTTTTGTTCACTATCTTTGGTGCGCACAACGCGCGCGCCTAATTTAGGGATTTCTTCGAACGGCGCTACTTTAACCCAGTTGCTCATCTTGTGACCTTTACGATACTAATAATAAATAAACCAACAATATATTGATGATAAAAGAAAAAATGGCGATCCATTGCCATTTGACTAATCTTGCCCGCGCGATCAATGGTGTGCGTGCAGGTGCCAGCAGCGGTTTAAGCTCACCATGCTCCAGCGCTAACAACATTTCTTCTGCCGTTTCAAAGCGTGTTTTTGCGTCGCGCGCTACGGCTTTCAGGATGATATTCTCTAACCAGTAGGGGATATCAGGCCTATAACGAGTCAACGGGGTGGGCGCGCCAAACTTGGGATGCTGGAATGGCTCAACCTCGCCATAGGGATATTTACGCGTGAGTAAATGATACAGCGTAACGCCAGCGGCATAAATATCGGTTTGCGCATTTGCCACTGCGCCATCAAACAATTCAGGCGCCATAAAGCTGGGCGTGCCCGGATTTTGCGTGGCACCAATCATTTCAGCACCTGTGCTTAATGCTACGCCTAAATCCAGAATTCGCAGACGCTGGTCGCTGGCTTGATGGATGTTGGCGGGCTTGATATCGCGATGGATAATATTAAGGCGGTGCAGTGCGCCTATGCCGCGCATGATATCCATACCGATTTTAGCGGTACCGGCTACTGTGAAATAATGGCCATTGTCTAAACGCTGCTGCAATGTTGCACCTTCGTGCCAGCTCATCACAAAATACAGTTTACTGCGATTTTCCAACGACAAGGTCAGCACTTGCGGTATGTATTGCGATACGACGCGCTTGCCCAGCCATTCTTCGTTCAGCAAGCCGTTGCAGCTTTCAATGTCACTGGTCAGCGCTGGCTGTAAGGTCTTTAATACGAAAAGCTGCTTAGTGCTGTTTTGACGCACTTTGTACAATAAACTGGCACGTGATTCGTGCAAAATATCTTCAACGGTGAAATCATCAATCGATTCGCCGATCGATAGCTTGGATGGCAAGGCCAGATGCTTACCGCCTGCGATGCGGTCACTTAGCGTATCTGCACCCAGTTGCGTGATTTTAACCACAATAGCAGTGGAGTTATCTGCACTTTGCTGCTGGATAGCGGCTTTTGTGAGATGGTCGGCAATCATCTGCACGTTGTTGAATTTCTTTAAACCTTCATGAATGGCTTTTTCGCCCAGTGTTTCCCATACGCCATCCGTCATCAGTGCAAAAATATCCCCTACTTGCAGCGGGCCATCTGCTAAATCCACCGATAGATGTGCATCCAGGCCAACAGCCCGTTTCAACACATGGCGCATATCAGGCCTGTCCCAGACATGGTCGGTGGTTAGCTGGGTCAGTACATTGTCGCGCAATAAGTAGATGCGGGTATCGCCGACATGCGCCAGATAATAACGCTGTCCGCGCAAAATAATCAACGAAAGTGTAGTCGCCATGCCTGCCAGGTCGCGATTGGCATTGGCCTGCGAAATCAACCAGCGATTCGCCGCCGTAATCACTTTGTCTAGAGCGGTGGATGGTTCCCAGGTGTCAGGTGTCGCGAAATAGTCGGTTGAAATATTGCGAATGGTCATTTCCGATGCTTCGCCACCGCCTGCATTGCCGCTTACACCATCTGCCACTGCAATCAGTGAACCCTTGATGCTGAGCTGCTCATTGATGGGCGTCACCACACCCACGTAATCTTCATTACGCTCACGTGGGCCAGTCAGGCTGGATTGACCTATTTCGAATTTGAGTGACATTAGGACCGCGTGTAAGGAAGTTTATGGTTTTGACTTAAACCAGAACCAGCCATTTAAACTTAAAAATATAAATAGCACAAAATCCAGCACCGGCCAGTAGTTTGGGTTATTTAAAAATACGCCCAACACAATTAAACTTGCAAAAGCAAACGAAATTAAGCAGAGAATAATCTTGAAAGGCATATTAGTTTGAATAAATGAGTTGATTGCAGCGATTATACTTTAGCTACCGTATTCACGGCACTTCCCCAGGTGGTTCTCCAGCGGGTTTTTACACCGCTTAAACCAATCATCGCCAATAATGCCAAGCCAGCAAAAATCAGGATACCGATTTGGTAGTTACCGGTTGCCTGTTTGATGTAGCCTAAACTTGCCGCCAGGTAGAAGCCACCCACGCCGCCTGCCATGCCGACCAAGCCTGTCATCACGCCGATTTCTTTACGGAAACGTTGTGGCACTAATTGGAAAACAGCGCCATTACCCATGCCTAGCACAGCCATCACTGGAATAATAATCGCCAGGGCCAGTTGGTAAGTGGTTTGGCCAAAACTCATCACTACCAATAGTGCGGATGCAATCGCATACATGGTGAGCAGGGTGCGGATGCCGCCGATGCGGTCGGCAATCATGCCGCCTATTGGGCGTACTAAAGAGCCCGCAAATACACAAGCGGCCGTGCAGTAACCAGCCACCACAGGGCCAAGGCTGTATAAGTCGTTGAAATAAATGGTGAGTGACGATGCCAGGCCGACAAAGCCGCCAAAAGTCACGCTGTAGAAGAACATAAACCACCAGGCGTCTTTGTCTTTTAAGATGGCTAAATATTGGCTAAGTGATTTGGCAGCAGGCGTTTCCGGGCTATCTTTTGCAAAAATAAGATAGATAGCAAACGCGATGCCTAATGGAATCAATGCCAGGCCAAACACATTATCCCAGCCATAAGCGACTGCCAGACTTGGGGCAAACAAGGCGGCAAATACAGTACCTGAGTTACCGGCACCAGCAATACCTAAAGCGGTGCCTTGGTGCTCTGGCGGATACCAGCGTGAAGCAAGCGGCAGTGCAACCGCGAATGCGGCGCCTGCAAATCCTAAGCCAATACCCAGCATCAATGTATGTTGGAATGTTTGCAGGCCGTGTAACCACGCGATCAATAAGCTGATAATCACGATAACCTGACCGATAATGCCCGCTTTTTTGGGTTTGATCTGGTCCACCAGTACACCCATGACGATACGCAATAGCGCACCCGCTAACACAGGCGTTGCAACCATCAAGCCCTTCTGTGCGGGACTAAGGTTTAAATCCGTCGCGATTTGTACCGCCAATGGGCCTAACAGTACCCACACCATAAAACTTAAATCGAAATATAAAAACGAGGATAGTAATGTTGGTGTATGGCCAGCTTTCCAAAAACTGCTTTTCATGAGGAGCCCCTAATTCTTAAATTTATTCAGTAATGTTGATTCGTGATGTTTAGCAGGGCCAAGCATTCATACAAGAACGCCTGGCTGTGCCAACTAAACAAAGGTAAAGGTTTTAAACGGTAATCGTCTCAAACTCTTTGTGCTGTTCACGTTTTTGTACGCGTTCTGACCAAGGCTCTACCGCACCTTGCAGTGCAAACAACAAGCGCTCATAAGCGGCTTTGCGGCCTTCATGATCTTCCAGCACGCGTTGTTTTACGTATTCCAGCCCAACGCGCTCGATCCAGTGCACGGTACGGTCTAAATAACGTGCTTCTTCGCGGTACATTTGAATAAATGCGCCTGAATATTCCAGCACTTCGTCTGACGTTTTGACCTTGCACAGGAACTGCGCCACTTCGGTTTTGATACCGCCATTGCCGCCAACATAAATCTCCCAGCCTGAATCCACGCCGATAATACCCACGTCTTTGATGCCAGATTCAGCACAATTTCTTGGGCAGCCGGATACCGCAAATTTCACTTTATGTGGCGCCCACATATGGTCAAACGCTTTTTCGATATCAATACCCATTTGGGTGGAATTCTGTGTACCAAAACGGCAGAATTCAGAGCCGACGCAGGTCTTGACGGTACGGATACCTTTTGCGTATGCGTAGCCTGAAGGCATGTCCAGGTCTTTCCACATACCGACCAAGTCTTCTTTTTTCACACCCAGCAAATCAATACGCTGGCCGCCGGTGACTTTCACCATGGGCACGGCATATTTATCGGCCACATCGGCAATCTTGCGTAATTGGTCAGGCGTAGTCACACCGCCATACATACGCGGAATCACCGAATAGGTACCATCTTTCTGGATGTTGGCATGCACGCGTTCGTTGATAAAGCGTGATTGCGGATCGTCCACTGCCTCATGCGGCCAGGTAGACAATAAGTAGTAGTTCAGTGCAGGCCTACAAGTGGCGCAGCCGTTTGGTGTGCGCCATGCCATGCCTTTCATCGCATCCGGAATATTCAGGTATTTATTTTTGCGGATTTCTTCACGCACTTCTTCATGGTTCTTGTCGGAACAACCACAAATGGCTTTGCTAGTGGACGGTGGCGCATAGCCGCCGCCTAAGGTAGAAGCCAAAATCTGCTCAACCAGGCCCACGCAGCTGCCGCAGCTGGAGCCAGCTTTGGTTTGTTTCTTCACATCATCAATCGTGAACAAGCCCTGATCCTGGATCGCTTTAACGATGGTGCCTTTGCACACGCCGTTACAGCCGCATACTTCCATTTCATTGGTCATAGCGGCGGCTTTGTCCTGGCCTTGATGGCCAGTATTGCCTAGACTGTCCTGGCCGAACATCAAGGAATCGCGGATTTCATGAATCGGTTTTGAATCGCGTAGCATCTGGAAATACCAGGCACCGTCTGCGGTATCGCCATAAAGCACGCTGCCAATGATTTTGTCATTTTTGATAACGAGTTTTTTGTAAACCCCGCCAACTGCGTCGTGCAAAACAATCTCTTCGCGTTCCTCATCGGCCGCTTCAATCGGGCTTCTGAAATCGCCAGCGCTAAATAAATCGATACCGGTAACTTTTAGTTTGGTTGAAGTAACAGAGCCTTTATAGGAGCCGATACCAAAATTGGCCAAATGCGTGGCGCAGACTTTTGCCATTTCAAACAGTGGTGCAACCAAGCCGTATGAAATGCCGCGATGCGCAACACATTCGCCCACTGCATACACGCGTGGGTCATAGGTTTGCATGGTGTCATTAACCACAATGCCTTTGTTGCAATAGATGCCGGCTGATTCAGCCAGTGCGAAATTAGGGCGGATACCCACAGCCATCACCACTAGATCTGCAGCGATTTCCAGGCCATCGGTAAAGCGTGCTGCTTTGACACGGCCATTGCCATCATTAATTAATTGCTCAGTATTTTTTTGCAGTAAAAAGTTAAGGCCTTTTACTTCCAGGCTTTTTTGCAGCATTTTGCCTGCGGTCTTGTCCAGCTGGCGTTCCAACAGCCATTCGTTCTTATGCACGACGGTGACATCCATACCCTGGATCTTCAAGCCATTTGCCGCTTCCAGGCCTAGCAAGCCGCCACCGATAACAACAGCGTGTTTGTATTTCTTGGCAGCGTCAATCATGTCATTGGTATCTTTGATGTCGCGATAACCGATTACACCTTCTAACTCTTTACCCGGGATCGGTAGCATAAATGGCTTGGAGCCAGTGGCTAGCAACAAACGGTCATATTCCGCACTTGAGCCATCTTCTGCGTAGACAATGCGATTCTTACGATCAATTTTATTGATGCGCGCACTGGTATAGAGCGTGATATTGTTTTCGGCATACCATTCGCGCGTATTTAAAATAATGTCGTTAATGGTTTGCTCATTCGCTAACACGGGCGACAGCATGATGCGGTTGTAGTTGGTGTAAGGCTCATCACCGAATACCGTGATGTCATAAATATGAGGCGCGATTTTCAGCAGCTCTTCAACTACACGCATGCCTGCCATGCCATTGCCAACCACTACTAGTTTCATTTTTTGCATAATTTTGACTTAAATAGGTGAATACAGTTACGGATGAATTCCCTTTAATAGGCAATTTACATGCCAACACTAAAATTTGTTTAAATACATTGGCTTGCTAAAATCAGCGTATTGTTCAGCACAGAATAGGCGCATTAAAAGTGCGAGCGCACCGTTTGTGTGAACCAAAACGGTGCGCCGCTTATTTAAAAGCTTAAAAACTGTATTGCGCGGTTAGCCAAACAATTTCTTTATCGGCTTTGCGTGGCGCAGCGCCTAGGGTTGTGCCGTAAACATCGCTTTCGTTAAACTTGGCATATTCCACTTTGCCCCATAGATTGTCGTTAAACGGGTAGGTAAGGCCTAAATCAAATTCAGTACCAAATTTATTACCAAAGCGACGGTTAGCTGGCGTGCTGCCTAGGGTTTCATACTTTTCATCCGATTTGAATACATGGTATTCGGAATAAATCTTTAATTTGTCTACTGCACCGGATACGGTCACAAAAGTATCCTTGATGCCTTGTCTTGGTGTGGCCAAAAAGTGGTCAGCCCAGCCCTGGAATAAGTGGTTGGTGCCAAACGGTGTCTGGAAAGCGTATTTACCATCATTACTGGAAAGCACCTCATGGTCTACACGAATCGCCCAAGTGTTATAAGCTGCACCACCGCCAATTTTGATGTAATGCGCATCAATGGCCGAGTTGCCACCGCGGTAATCATCTTGCTTGGCATATTCCGCTGTGTACAAGCCTTTCCAGTTGGGTGTGAAAATATGCACACCGTCTAAACGTAAGCCAAAGGTTTTACTGCTGGCATCGGCATACGGTACACCGCCTGCAATTGGCGTATCCTGGCTAGAGCCTAGGCCATTACCACCTTGTGGTGCAAAGCCGGCTGCTGCCGGATTGCCCGCATTTTGGCTCAGGTTTTTAACGTCAATAAAATAGCCATAACCCACTAAAAATTCAGATGGCGAAATACGGTACTTTGCATTGATCAAATCAATATTACCGTTGCGTTCTTCGGTGTTAATTTGCCTGACCTGGTAAAAGTGGCTGTAAAACAGTTCGGTATCGGGGATGCTCTTGTTCAAGATTGAAACGCCATCAAACACCTGGGTATTCTGGCGGAAAGCGATGTCGCCCACAAAACGCACGTTATCTAAATTGACTACCTGACGGCCAAGACGCACCTTGGTGTTTTTGATGCCTGTCCAATCGATATAAAGCTGGTTGATATCGGTAAAGCCAGGGTCAACGATGTTGGCGTATTGACGCTTGAACAGGGAGGAAACGGCTGTGTCATTATTGTGCTCCGGTGCATTGCCGCGCCTGTCATTAAAGTCATCGTTAAATTCATGCACATCGGTTATCTGTGCGGCAAAGCTAAAGTTTTTGTAGGGAGCCGTTTGCCAGCCGATTAACGTGCGTGTGGTGTAGGCATAGGTGTTTTTTAACTCTTTAGTGCCATTGGGTGCAGGCTGTAAATTGTCTTGATCCACATTCTCATAGCGTGCACGCACGCTGCTTAATGATTTGCCATCTTTAATCGCTTCTAAAAACGTATATTCCGGCTCGGCAGCTTCTGCTACTACTGCTTCCTCTGCATAGGCGCTACCAGCAAAGCCGGCTAATGCCATACATACGTTAAGTGTTAAAACGTTGAATTTCAATAAATGAGTTTTTTTCATCGTGATCATCTTTATAGTAGTTAAATAATGAAGTTGGTTAATCTGTTGCGTTAAGCGGCTTTTTTAGCATGGCGTTCGTACAGGAATTTCAGTACTTCAGAGCGCAAATGGTTGTACTGCACATTTTCGGCAAGTTCCAGGCGTTTGCGCGGGTAGGGTAAATCCACCTCTAGGATTTCACCGATACCGGCACTTGGGCCATTGGTCATCATCACGATTTTGTCTGATAACAACACGGCTTCATCCACATCGTGCGTCACCATCACCGCCGTTGCGCCAGATTTTTGCATAATGCGCATCAGCTCATCCTGCAAGCCAGCGCGAGTCAATGCATCCAGGGCGCCAAAAGGCTCATCCAGCAGCAGTACTTTCGGTTCCATCGCCAATGCCCGGGCAATGCCGACACGCTGCTTCATGCCGCCGGAAATCTCATTGGGGCGTTTTTCAACTGCATGGCTTAGGCCGACCAGCTCTAGGGCTGCATAAGTACGTGCTTCTTGCTGTACTTTGGTTTCGCTGCCAAAAACGCGCTCTACCGCTAAATACACGTTTTCATAGCAGTTTAGCCAAGGTAGTAAGGAGTGGTTTTGAAACACCACTGCGCGTTCAGGGCCTGGCGCTGCGATTTCGCGGCCGGCGCAAAACAGGTTGCCGCTGGTCGGGCGCAGCAAGCCGGCAATCAAATTGAGTACCGTAGATTTACCGCAGCCGGAGTGGCCGATAATCGACACGAATTCGCCTTGGGTAATGCTTAGGTTGATGTTCTTAAGCGCCTCAAAAGTACCTTTTTTGGTAACGAACTGCATGCCGACATCTTCAATATGCACATAACGTTCAGCCGCTTTGGCTGGGGTTTTGCTTAAAATTGCCGCCGTGGTTTCATTTAAAGTGGGGTTCATTTGGTATCCTTATTCGCAAGTGAAAATTATTCGTAAGCAAAACGTTTAGCTAGCATTGATAAGCCAAGTTCGAGCAGCAAACCAATAATGCCAACCACAAAAATAGCGATGATGATGTGCTCATAGTTGGAAGCGTTGTACTCATCCCACAACCAGAAGCCGATACCTGCGCCGCCGTTTAACATCTCTGCCGCCACAATCACCAGCCACGCAATACCAATCGATAAGCGCACGCCCGTCATCATGTAGGGCAACACGTAGGGGAACGAAATTTTGCTGATGATTTTCCATTCGCTTAAATTCAGTACTTTGGCCACGTTCATATAATCCTGAGGCACTTTGCTGACACCAACCGCGGTGTTAATGACCATTGGCCAGATGCTGGAGATAAAAATGACCCAGATAGCAGCAGGCCCGGCAGCACCCATCACCAGCAAGCCCAAAGGCAACCAGGCCAGCGGAGACACGGGGCGTAAAATACTAATCACTGGCGCTGTCATGCGTGACATAAACTCATAACGGCCAATCATAAAGCCCAGTGGAATACCGACCAGTGCCGCTAAACCAAAGCCCAACCCAACCCTTTGCAGGGAGGAAAGAATATTCCAGCCAATACCCTGGTCATCAAGGCTGTTGCGGTGAAACGGGTGTGAAAACAATTCCACGGCAGAATGCCAAGTGCTGACTGGCCCCGGCAAAATCGGTTGTTGATGTGAAAGCAAAGTCCAAATGCCCAGGAACAGTAAAATGCCAAATACAGCTGGTATAAACGCTTTAAAAAATTCAGCTGTCTTGATTTGCATGTCCGTAGGCATGAGCTTGGCAGGCCTGGATTGTTTTTCGGCAATTTTTTCAATAATCATTTTCATGTGTGTGTTATCTTCATTAGCCGCAAGCACGATCTCGTTAGCTGTGCTGGCAGAACTGGTTGTTGCATCATCTGTCGCCTGTTCTAATTTGGGCGGATCCAATGTTTCTTTATTGATGCTGACTGCGCTCATGGTGACCTCCTTTTTCATACGTCGTACCAGGTGCAGCATGACGTATGATTCAAATGATTAAATCTTAATATTGGCTAAGCTTTCACTTTAAAACTGGCAGCATAAGCGGCTGGGTTTTTACCATCCCACACCATGCCATCCATAAGTTTGCTGCTACGCATCACGTCTTTAGGAATGCTGGCGCCCACTAAACTGGCGGCTTCTGAATAAAGCTTGATTTCATTTACTTTGGTCGCAACAGCCAGGTAATCAGGGTCGGCTTTTAATAGGCCCCAGCGTTTGTGTTGCGTTAAGAACCACATGCCATCCGATAGGTAAGGGAAGTTCACATAACCATCCTGGTAGAATTTCATGTAGTTAGGGTCTTTCCATTTTTTGCCGTTGCCATTGTCGTAGTCGCCCACAAAGCGGCCAGCAATCACGTCTTCTGATGTATTGACATACGCTTTACCGGAGATAAGCTTGGCGACTTTTGCACGGTTCTCAGTGGCGTCGATGTATTTACAAGCCTCTAAAATGGCTGCAATCATGGCGCGTGTTGTGTTGGGGTTTTTTGCCACGAATTCGGCGGTGGTACCCAATACTTTTTCCGGGTGATCGGCCCAGATATCTTGCGTAGTGGCCACGGTAAAGCCGACTTTATCGGCAATCGCACGTGCGCCCCATGGCTCACCCACGCAGTAGCCATCCATATTGCCAATGCGCATATTGGCAACCATTTGTGGTGGCGGGACTACGATTGATTTAATGTCAGTAACAGGGTTAATGCCATTAGCCGCTAACCAGTAGTTAAGCCACATCGCATGTGTGCCTGTTGGGAAAGTATTGGCAAAAGTGAAGTCGCGGTTCTCATTGGCCATCACGCGTTTCAGCGATTTACCATCTTTAACGCCTTTATCTTTCAATGCGGTAGAAAGGGTAATGGCCTGGCCGTTATGGTCCAGGTTCATCAACACTTTCATGTCTTTTTGCTGGCCGCCGATACCCATTTGCACACCGTAGATTAAACCGTACAGCACATGCGATGCATGTAATTCACCATTCATGGTTTTATCGCGTACAGCTGCCCAGGAGGCTTGTTTGGCCGGGATGATTTTAATGCCGTACTTTTTGTCAAAGCCCATTTCGGCGGCCACCACAATAGGTGCGCAATCGGTTAGGGGAATAAAGCCAATCTTCACTTCTGTGATTTCTGGCGCGTCAGACCCTGCTGCATAAGCCATATTCTTAATTCCCGCTGGCATGATATTCAGTGCCGCCGCTGCGCCAAACGCACCGGCGATACTTTGTTTAAAAAACTGACGGCGACTAGCGTCCACTGAGCTGGTGGTATCAATCGAATTGCTGGCCGCAGTAGTCATTTTGGTTTTGTCTTGGTCTTGCATATTTTTTCCTTAACTAAAGTGAGTCTCTAAAAAAATGTTTACTTACAAAAGTTTTACCCATAAAAAAAGCGCCTTAACAATGAGGGTTTTAAGCTCATTACTAAGACGCCTTTGTCTTTACTTGCTATTTATATATAAACCATCTTTGGCCTATTTTTAATCCGCTTGCACACCATCATTGGCGTACAGGCTTTACTGCTAAAAAACTTGATTCAAATGCCGGTATTAAATAATCAGCATTTTTGCCGCTTCAATTAACTGGTGCGATAGATCCGCTAATTTCATGTTCTTTTTCATCGCCATATTGCGCAATAAGCTATAAGCCTCTTCTTCATCGATCTGGCGTTGACGCATCATTAAGCCTTTTGCGCGTTCAATCACCTTGCGTTCATCCAGCTTAAGATTCGCCATATTGAGCTCCGAGCGTAAATTCTTAAACTCTTCAAATCTTGCTACCGCGGCATCTATCACAGGTATCAGCCTTTCACTTGGAATATCGCCCACCACATAAGCACTCACACCCGCCTGCGTAGCGATTTTAATTTTCTCTTTATCACCATCATGCGTAAACATGACTACAGGCCGCGAATCGTTCATGCTCATCACACAGATATTTTCTAACGTGTCGCGGCTAGGTGACTCAGTATCAATAATGACAATATCGGGTTTTACCTCACAGCATTTGGCTTCTAAATTCACCGTATTTTCGACATGCGCTACCACTTCAAAACCATTATCAATGAGTGATTGCTTTAATGGTTTGCTGCGCTTTAAATCATTATCGATAATCATCACTTTTAACATGATTAACTATTAGCAAATGCTGTGCCACATAATTTTTAATGGTTAACTATATGATTATTAATAATTAAAATGTTAAATCGGCGCATGTAAAATTTTTTTAATAGACTAATGTACGCACAAATAAGGTGCGAATGCACCGAACTTATAGAATGAGGCAAATTCCAGCGCGTCTATTTTTCGATGCAGAATGACTGCATATTGCGGACATTAAAAACGGCATGTAGCAGAAAAGCTAAATGCCGTTTTTTTTACGTTGTCTTTAAGGGTGAGACAAATACAGCTTATGTGAATAGAAAGGAAACCATACAGCCTGCGATTAAACACCTAGTTTTTTAGCAATCTTTTCCAGTGAGTCCTTACCGGCTAAAAGG
>JAZKEN010000084.1:0-2043 GCA_040387035.1 Pseudomonadota bacterium
GCCTCTTCATCTCCGGCTTGCTGGTAAGCGCTACGCATTTCTTCATATAAAGCGCTCTTTTTACTGCCCAATTTTTTAATAGCGGCTTTGGCTTTTTCTTCAAAGCCGATCTCTTTGCCATAAATATGGTTAAAACGACGCGCGATCTCGCGCGTGAATTCAATATGCGGGATCTGGTCTTCGCCTACCGGTACTTGGGTGGCTTTGTAAATCAGGATATCCGCGCTTTGCAATAGTGGGTAACCCAAAAAGCCGTAAGTAGACAAATCCTTGCTGGATAATTTTTCCTGCTGGTCTTTATAAGTTGGTACGCGTTCTAACCAGCTTAAAGGCGTAATCATGCTCAATAAGGTATGCAATTCAGCATGTTCCGGCACGCGCGATTGAATAAAGATAGTGGCGTTGGCTGGGTCTACGCCGGCGGCCAGCCAGTCGATCACCATCTCCCACACCGATTCCTCAATCACTTCCGGGGTATCGTAATGGGTAGTTAATGCATGCCAATCGGCCACAAAAAACAGGCACTCATGCTCGTGTTGCAGCTTGATCCAGTTTTTAAGTACCCCATTGTAATGGCCCAAATGCAAATTGCCGGTTGGGCGCATGCCCGATAAAACGCGTTCTAACGCCATAGTTAACCCTGTGAATAACTTATTTTAATTATGTAAAAATACGAATGCTAAAAATAATTGATGCTTAATCTTACTAGAAAAAAACCGTTGAAATACCCTGCAAAGTCAGCATCACAAACGGCCACATGATTTTATCAAGAATATGTGTCACCAATAGAATTATTAAAATAATAAAACCGTAGCGCTCAATTTGTGCGTACTTAATCGCTAGATTGTTCGGCAATAAGCTCACGGCAATACGCCCGCCATCCAAAGGTGGCAGTGGCAATAAATTAAGCACCATTAAAATGGTGTTGACCAAGATACCGGCAGCGCCCATCAACGTAAATGGCAGCGCGGCATATTCGGGTAAAAAGTGGGCAAATTGCATGGCGATCGCCCACAAGATGGCCATGACCAGATTAGCGCCTGGTCCTGCGGCTGCCACCCATAACATATCGCGCTTGGGATGGCGTAAATTCATAAAATTAACCGGCACCGGCTTAGCCCAGCCAAAAAAGATGCCGCCCACCAACATGGTGATGCTGGGTACGATCACGGTACCGACCAAGTCTATATGGCGCATAGGGTTTAAGGAAATGCGGCCTAAATTATGCGCGGTCATATCGCCATAATGACGCGCAGCATAGCCATGTGCGGCTTCATGCACGGTAATGGCTAGCACCATGGGGATCGCCGTTACTGCAATACGCTGAATGGTGGTGAGGGATTGCAACGCGTTTAAAAGATTAAAAAAATCCATGCTATTTTCTACGTTTTGTTTTCTAAATGATTAATAGGTGGTTATAGTCCAAACGGTGCCGCATCAGCAACACCCTGGCGAATCAAAGCTGGTTCAGGCGCGGTCAAGTCAATCACAGTAGTAAGGCCTGCCAAGCTAATCGCCGAATCAATCACCAGATCCACCTGGCTTTCCAGCCGATCGCGTATTTCCCACGCTTCATTCAAGGGCGCATCATCACCTGGCAATTGCAAGGTCATGCTTAACATCGGCTCTGCCAATTCATCCAGCAAAGCCTGTACCACTAAATGATTAGGTACACGAATACCCACTGCGCTACGCTTAGGATGCTGCAAACGGCGCGGCACTTCGCGCGTGGCTTTTAATACAAATGTGTAAGCGGCTGGCGTATTGGCCTTGAGCAACCTGAACTGGCTATTATCCACTTGCGCATACACACTCAACTCGCTTAAATTGCGGCAGATCAAGGTAAACAAATGGTCGTCGCCCAGCCCGCGAATCTGGCGAATCCTGTCTTGCGCGTCTTTAAACCCTATCATGCAACCCAATGCATAGCTGGAATCGGTAGGATAAGCAATCACGCCACCATCGCGCAAAATCTCAACGGCGTGTTTGATAAGACGCGGCTGCGGGTTATCGGCATTGATTACAAAGTATTGTGCCATTATT
>JAZKEN010000085.1:0-2166 GCA_040387035.1 Pseudomonadota bacterium
AAGCTGAATCCGGATATCTATGTGATTGGTAATGTGGTTTCGCGCGGTAATCCATTGATGGAAGAGATTCTAAATCTTGGCTTGCCGTATATCTCTGGCCCGCAATGGCTGGCAGAGAATGTGCTGCAGGGTAAATGGGTGCTGGCTGTGGCGGGTACGCATGGCAAAACAACGACTAGCTCAATGTTAGCCTGGATATTGGAATACGCTGGTTTGGCGCCAGGCTTTTTAATCGGCGGTGTGCCTGAGAATTTTGGTGTTTCGGCAAGGCTTCCACAACAACCCAGACAAGACAGTAAATCAACATCGCCATTTTTTGTGATCGAAGCCGATGAATACGACACCGCATTCTTTGATAAACGCTCAAAATTTGTGCATTACCGTCCGCGCACGGCTATTTTGAACAATTTAGAGTTTGACCATGCCGATATCTTTGACGATTTAGCAGCGATTGAAAAACAGTTTCATCATTTAGTACGCACTGTGCCGCAACAGGGCTTAGTGGTGGCCAATGGTAAAGAATCCAGCTTGAATCGTGTGATTGAAAAAGGCTGCTGGACGCCAGTGGAAAAATTCGGCACCGATGCGGATTGGCAAGCCAGTAATGCCAGCGGTGACGGTAGCTTTGATGTGATCTACCAGGGTAAGCTGCAAGGTCGCGTCGATTGGGATTTATTGGGCGAACACAATCGCATGAATGCGTTGGCGAGTATCGCCGCCGCGCGTCATGTGGGCGTGGCGACAGAAGTCGGTATTGCCGCATTGACTGAATTTAAAAACGTTAAACGCCGCATGGAGGTCAAAGGTGTGGTCAATAGGGTGACGGTTTATGATGATTTTGCGCACCACCCCACCGCAATTGAAACAACGGTAGCGGGTTTGCGTGCCAAAGTGGGTGCGGCCAGAATATTGGCTGTATTAGAGCCTAGAAGCAACACCATGAAGCTGGGTGTGATGAAAAATGCATTACCCTCTAGCTTAAAAGAGGCTGATGTGGTGTTTTGCTATGGTGCGAATTTGGGTTGGGACGCAGCAGAGGCATTAAAACCGATTGCAAATAAAGCCAAAACATTCGATGATTTAGGCGTATTAGTACAAGCCATTACTGAAGTTGCCCAGCCGGATGACCATATCTTGGTGATGAGTAATGGCGGCTTTGGTGGTGTGCATCAAAAAATACTGGATGCATTAAATGTTTCTTTAGTGGAAAAATAAAGTTTGAGTGCTGTGCTTAAACATAACGAATTGAAGCAGACAGAAATTGCAGCGCAAGCCGCGGGGGCTGCTACTGCAAAAACTATCAGCGCATTTAGCGTTGCTGTTATCGTTTCGCTGATTGTGCATGCCGTAATATTGAGTATTCATTTTGAACCAGAGCTCAAAAAACTCGCTAATAAATTGCCCTCGTTAGATGTGGTGTTGGTGAACGCTAAAACCAAGAATGCGCCAGAAAAAGCAGAGTTATTAGCGCAGGCAAACCTTGACCGTGGGGGCAATACCGACGCCGACCGTCAAATGAAAACCATGCTGCCGGCGCCCAAGCAAAAAACCACAGAGGTGAAATTAAGGCCAAGCGCAGAGGCCAGCAGTGCGGCTAAAGCAGCCAAAGTTCAAGCGCAGGAAGTACGCGAACAAAAGCGGGTAGATGCATTAGAAAAACAAGCGCAAGAGCTGTTAACGCAAATTAATGCGGTTAAAAAAGTGGACTCTAACCCTACCCAGGATGCTGCGTCCGCGGAACCTGAAAAAGGCGATCAGAAAGCCTTAGCCAAAACTTTAAATCGCGCCGATTTAATTGCAGCCAGTATTGAAATCGATCGCTTAGAAGCGCAAATTGCCAAGCAGCAGGATGAGTATCAAAAGCGCCCCAAAAGAAGGTTTATCGGCGCGCGCACCAAAGAGGCCAGTGATGCGATGTATCTGGAAGCATGGCGTCAAAAGGTGGAACGTATCGGTAATTTAAACTATCCGGAAGTAGCAAGAGACCAGAAAATATACGGTCAACTACGCATGACGGTATCCATCAAAGCCGATGGCAGCATTGAAAGTATTGTGATTGATAAAAGCTCTGGTTCTAAAATTTTAGATGAGGCTGCAAAAAATATTGTGAATTTGGCTGCGCCTTATGCCAAGTTTTCAGAAGAAATGCAGAAAAATACCGATATT
>JAZKEN010000086.1:0-4892 GCA_040387035.1 Pseudomonadota bacterium
AATATAAAATTTATATTGTTTGACTTTATTCAAAACTAAGCGCGATAATCATTAATGAATTAACTAATATAAAAACTATTCTATATATGATTACGAAAAAAATAAGCCACCAAATTAAATCCAAAACAGGGATTCAAGGCTTAGATGAAATAACAGGCGGCGGTTTGCCAGCAGGCTTGATTACTCTAGCTTATGGCAACCCCGGTAGCGGCAAAACCATTCTGGGTATTGAGTATCTGGTATACGGCGCAACAGCACAACAAGAGCCCGGCTTACTGGTCACTTTTGAAGAGAACTCCAATGAGTTAAGCCAGAATTTCGCTTCATTGGGTATCGATTTAACCAAACTGATTGCGGACAACAGTTTGGCGATTGAGCATATAGATTTAGACGATGAGTTTACCGAGTCAGGGGACTTTACCCTAGATGGCCTGCAAATCAGGATTAGCCACCTGGTCAAAAAAAACAATGTAAAAAGAATTGTCATTGATGGCATAGAGGCCTTGTTATCAAGGTTTAACGCTGAAGCCATTATTCGTAACGAATTGCGTAAGTTGATGCGTTGGCTACGTAAACTGGGTGTGACTACCTTGTTTACAGGTGAAATTTCAGATAGCGGTACCAAACACGGCTTTGAGGCCTATCTAGCCGACTGTGTACTGATGCTTGACCATCGCGTTATCGATCAACTGGCGACCAGGCGGTTAAGAGTCATCAAATACCGTGGTTCCAGTCATGGCCAAAATGAGTATCCCTTTATCATCAGTGAAAACGGGCTGTGTATTTTGCCCATCACGTCACTGTTGCTGGAGCACCAAGTATTCACCACAAGGGTGCCGACAGGGCTGGGTTTTTTAGATAAATCCATGCAGGGCGGATACTACAAAGGCAGCTCAGTGCTTGTCTCGGGTTCGCCGGGTTCCGGCAAAAGCACTTTAGCCGCACACTTTACCGATGCAACTTGTAGGGATGGCAAACGCTGCCTGTACCTGGCTTTTGAAGAGGCGCCTAACCAGATTATTCGCAATATGCAGTCTATCGGTATTTTGCTGGACGATCATATCAATTCAGGCAAGCTATTGATTCACTCTACCAGGCCAACCAGGCAGGGTTTGGAGGCGCATCTGATTGAGATACAAACGCTGTTGGATCAATTCAAACCGGATTGTATCGTTGTCGACCCGGTCACCAATTTTATTACGGCGGGTTCAGCCATTGATGTGCGCCTGATGTTTATCCGTATGGTCGATCTGTTTAAAAATGCCGGGGTGACCAGTATGTTTGTTGCACTGCACAGCATACACGATCATAAATCGGAGAGCATACATAGCGTATCGTCGTTGATGGATACATGGATAACCGTCAATAACGACATCGTGGCTGGCAAAGCGCAGCGCGCCTTGTTGGTGATTAAATCTCGCGGTACCGCGCACAATAACGAGTCTGTGGCATTTAATATCACTAATAATGGTATTGAGCTAAACAATCATCCGGGTTCAATCAATTGATTTCTCTTAAACTCTATATCGCAGGACAAACAGCGCGCTCAATACTTGCGCTCAATAATATAAAAAAACTGACCCTGGATTTGCCTGCAAACGCTTACCAAATCGATATTGTAGACCTTCTGAAAAATCCTGAACTAGCATCGATTGATGCCATTATCGCCATTCCCACCACGGTACGAACCGATAGTGAGCCGACCATAAAAGTGGTAGGGGACTTATCCAATCTGGAGTCAGCGCGACTTGCGTTGAATATCTACAACGCATAACACTTCAGAAACGAATAGAAAAACATACAAATGGAAACGCGGCTTCAAGAGTTAGAAGAAGCATTAAGGGCGCTGGCTTACGGCAGTGCCGATGCTATTGTTATTGATGGTAAAAACGGCGAGCCGGCACAGGTAGTCAGTTTTGAGAATGCCAACTTGCCTTACCGCGTATTGCTGGACGCCATGGCAGAAGGTGCAGCAGCGCTCACCCCGGATTCTGAAATCCTGTACGCTAACCCTGCTCTATGTTATTTACTGGGCAAATCTTCACCGGCCGATGTGATTGGCTTGAAGTTGTATGATATTTTTCCTGAACAATGTGCCGGCTCGCTTCGCACGCTTTTGGATACAGCCAATCATCATAAGGTCTCGGCTGAATTTGACTGTTTGGATACTGAGGGCGAGCTACATCCCGCCATGCTGTCTTTGTCGCCGATCCAGAATAGTGGCTCGACTGTTGGCGTGGTAGCCTTAATCGTTGATACGGCTGAACATAAAAAAGCCATGCAGCATATCCAGTTTCTTGCGCATCACGATCCCTTGACTGGATTACCTAACCGGACACTGTTGGCAGACCGTTGCCAGCAAGCGATTGCCGAAGCAGAGCGGCGAAACACCCAGGTCGCGATGCTATTTATTGATTTGGACCGTTTCAAAACAGTCAACGATTCACTTGGCCATATGGTCGGCGATGCCATACTCGGCACTTCTGCACGAAGGATACAAAGTCAAATTCGTCAAGAAGATACCGTTGCAAGAATTGGCGGTGATGAGTTTGTGGTTTTATTACCGGCAATCTCTGAAGGTAAAGACGCGGGTACGGTGGCATCAAAAATTGTTAGCGCATTCTTAAGCGCGATCAAACATCATGACCATGATATTCATATTTCGGTCAGCATTGGTATTGCGGTCTATCCGGAAAATGGCACGGATTTTTTTGAGTTACTAAGAAGTGCGGATACCGCGATGTATCAAGCGAAAAAGCAAGGAAAATCCAGGTATGTATTTGCATCAGCAGAGATGAACAAACTGTTGAGCTATCAATTTAATATTGAGCAATCGTTCAGAGAAGCACTGGATCTAGGGGAGTTTGTCCCTTACTACCAGCCGCGTGCCTGCATCTCATCAGGCAAAATCATTGGCGCCGAAGCATTAGTGCGCTGGAAAAAACCAAATGGGGAGTTGATCTCCCCTGCCAGCTTTATCCCGATTTCTGAAGAAACAGGGCTGATTGATGCACTGGGCAAACGAATGCTGGAAATGGTTTGCCAGCAAATCCAAAAATGGAAACAGTTGAAATTACCGATAGTCCCTGTCTCGGTTAATGTCAGCGCGATTCAGCTTAGATCAGACGATTTTATCGCGCATTTTAAAGCAACAACCAAAGCTTACGATATCCAGCCACATGAAGTTGAAGTCGAAATCACCGAAAGCAGTTTGATTCAAGAGGGTAATTTACCTTTATTGAAATTGCAGGAGCTGCGTGCTATTGGCCACAAAATACTATTAGACGATTTCGGTACAGGCTTTTCGTCGCTTTCGTATGTCAGTAAATTGCCATTCGATACCATTAAAGTCGCCCAAGAATTCATGCGCTATCAATCGAACGAACAAAAGCAGATTGAAGTCATTTTGCGCGCCATTGTAGCCTTAGCCGAAGGCCTTCAAAAAAATGTGATGGTAGAAGGAATAGAAACAGCTGACCAGCTCGAAATAGTCGCTAATTTAGGCTTTGACGAGTATCAAGGCTATTACTTTAGTAAACCACTGAGTGCGGAAAGTTTTGAAAAATTAATTCAGCCTTAATGTAATTGACCAATAACTTATCTTTATTGGTCAATTAAGCAAGTACGCAATCTACGGTTGCAGATGCTTATTTTTGACCGGGAAGCCTGGATTCAAGACGGTCTTCCAGTTCCCCGATATAAGCTGAAAGTGAATTGCCAGACGTGTCTATTGCAGCACGGATATCGCTGCCAAGACTATCGAGTTTTGCTAATAGTGCGGATTTAGATTCTGCCTGAATGCTTGCCTGCTTCTGTATTTCGGCATCCATAAACTGGCGTAACTCGGTAAAGCGTGAGGCTTCGGCTTTGTCGGCTAATTCGCGGTTGGTTTGCAGCTCTTTGGCGTGGCGTCGTGCCTCAAACAGTACGGATGTTTGCAAGTAAACGATAAAAGTAAGAAACACGGCGGTCAGCACAGCCAATATGCCTAGCATCACCAAACCAAGCGGCGCGTTTACTTCGGCAACCGCTAAATTCAGCGTAGTTGGCGCCATGATGGTTGACCAGTTCAGTATCATAAATACTAAAAATAGCGCTAAAACGCCCAATAATACTAATGCGCGAACTTTCATTTTTTGAATCCTTGCTTGAAATTGTTAAGCGTTAAAAAATGCAGGGTTACTTGGTTCAATTGTAACAAGTAGCCTTGCATCTTAATTCAGTTGCGCATTGTTGGGGTGTAAATATGCGTTAAATTGTCTATTTCAATGCATTGAAAATGTTGGTTTTAATGGCATCCATTTCACCAATACCGTTTACAAATACATGTTTAGGCGCGCCGGCTAAGCCGCTATGGGCCCAATCCACATAATATTTTACTAGTGGCTTGGTTTGGCTGTGGTAAACATTTAAACGGTTTTTAACGACTTCTTCTTTGTCATCGTCACGCTGTACCAAATCTTCACCGGTCACATCATCTTTGCCAGCCACTTTTGGCGGATTGAATTTAACATGGTAGGTGCGGCCACTTGCCGGGTGGCTGCGGCGACCGCTCATGCGCTCAACGATGGCTTCATCCGGCACATCGATTTCTACTACATAATCAATACCTACACCTGCTGCCTTCATGGCTTCGGCTTGTGGGATGGTGCGTGGGAAACCATCGAATAAAAAGCCGTTGGCACAGTCTGCTTCTTTAATGCGTTCACTGACCAGGCCGATAATTACCGCGTCTGGTACCAAACCGCCGCTATCCATAAACGCTTTGGCTTCTAAACCCAAAGGCGTGCCGGCCTTAACCGCTGCACGCAGCATATCGCCGGTTGAGATTTGCGGGATATTGAATTTTTCGCGTAAGTGGGTGGCTTGTGTGCCTTTGCCTGCGCCTGGTG
>JAZKEN010000087.1:0-2715 GCA_040387035.1 Pseudomonadota bacterium
TTGAATGCAAACCAAAACTATTGATTGGTGGCGCCAGTGCTTATGCACTGCGTTTTGATTGGGCACGCATGGCTGAAATCGCCAAAAAAGTAGGTGCTTATTTTATGGTCGATATGGCGCATTATTCCGGCTTGATTGCGGCTGGCGTTTATCCAAACCCGGTACCGCATGCCGATTTTGTGACTTCAACCACGCACAAAACCTTGCGCGGCCCACGCGGCGGTATCATTCTGGCTAAAGCAGAGTTTGAAAAATCCATCAATTCAAACGTATTCCCCAGCTTGCAGGGCGGCCCCTTGATGCACGTGATTGCCGGTAAAGCCACCGCATTCCTGGAAGCAGCACAGCCAGAATTCAAAACCTACCAGGCACAAGTGATTAAAAACGCGCAAGCCATGGCAGAAACACTGATTGCGCGCGGCTTACGTGTAGTATCTGGCCGTACCGAATCGCATATGTTTATGGTCGACCTTAGACCGAAAGGTTTAACCGGTAAAGCCGCCGATGCAGCGCTTGGTTTGGCCCATATCACCGTAAACAAAAATGCGATTCCAAACGACCCGGAAAGCCCGTTTGTGACTTCTGGTATCCGCATTGGCGCACCGGCGATCACGACGCGTGGCTTTAAAGAAGAAGAGGCCAGAATCGTGGCGAATCTGATTGCTGATGTGCTGGATAACCCAACGGATGAAGCCTTGATTGCCGCGACCAAAGAAAAAGTGCATGCTTTGACCGCCAAGTTTCCTGTTTACGGTGCTTAATTAAAGTGAAATGCCCTTTTTGCGGTGATGCAGATACCCAAGTCATTGATTCAAGGGTCAATGATGAAGGGGATTCGATTCGCCGTCGCCGCAAGTGTGTCAGTTGCGATAAACGTTTTACCACCTATGAAACGGCTGAGTTGCATATGCCGCAGGTGGTCAAACAGAACGGCACGCGGGAAGAGTTTAATCGCGAAAAATTGCGGCTTTCATTTACACGCGCTCTGCATAAACGGCCAGTGCCTACGGAATATGTAGACCGCGCGCTGGATCATATTGTGCAGAAAATGCTGAGCCTGGGTGAGCGTGAGGTGCCGGCGCGCGATTTGGGCGAAAGCGTGATGCAAGAACTCAAGTTAATGGATAAAGTGGCTTATATCCGTTTTGCTTCGGTGTATCGTAGTTTTTCAGATGTGGATGACTTTAATAACGTTATCCGTGATTTATAACTTACTCAAGAATAGGCGTCAAAATAAATGAAGTTCATCAATATTTCTTCTATCGCTTTGGCTGTTTTTACAGTGCTGTTAACCATCGTATTTTTTACTTGGTGGGCATTTAAAGACAAAGTAGTGTTTGGTGCCGAAAAGTTTGACCAGACCAAATGGATGCAATATGCGGCAACCATTGAGCAGGAATGCAAACGCGGTGATATGGCGTTTGACCTGCAGCAAAATATTCTGGTCAAAGGCGCGCGTAAAGAGGCGGTAATGGCGCTGTTAGGCCGTCCCAGCATCGAAGAAAAGAATGCCATCGAATATGATTTAGGCAAATGCATGCATGTCTATCATGGCTTGCTTATCTTTTTTGATGGCAATAATCAGTTAACTCAAAGCCGCATATCGTCACATTAATTTATGTTCAGTGCCAGCGACCATGTTTATATGACACGTGCGCTGCAATTGGCAGAGCAGGGCTTGTATACCACCACGCCCAACCCGCGTGTGGGCTGCGTAATTGTTAAAGATAACCGGATAGTCGGTGAGGGCGCTCATTTAAAAGCCGGTGAGCCGCATGCAGAAGTATTTGCGCTGCGTCAGGCAGGCGATCAAGCCAATGGCGCGACTGCTTATGTCACGCTAGAGCCTTGCAGCCACACAGGCCGCACACCGCCTTGCGCAGAGGCGCTGGTTAAAGCGGGCATCAGCAAAGTAATTGCCGCTATGCAAGACCCTAATCCTTTAGTGGCAGGCAATGGTTTGGCTTATTTGCAAACCCATCATATTGAAGTGGCCAGTGGCTTGATGGAGTCGCAAGCAAAAGCACTTAACCCCGGTTTTATCTCGCGCATGACGCGAAAAATGCCTTACGTGCGCTGCAAAATCGCCAGTAGCCTGGATGGTAAAACAGCGCTGAACAATCACCAAAGCCAATGGATTACCAGTGAGTCGGCGCGCCTGGATGTGCAGCATTGGCGCGCGCAATCCTGTGCCATATTAACGGGTATCGGTACTGTACTAAGTGATGACCCCAGCATGACGGTGCGTAGCCTAAATACGGGTATTCAATATACTGGTCGCCAGCCACTGCGCGTGATTGTCGATAGTCAGTTGCGCCTATCGCCTCAAGCCAAAATCCTGCAAGGCGGTAATGCCTTAATCGCTTTTGCGCAAGATTCGGCAAATAAATCAGCTGCTCTGTTGGCAACGGGCGCAGAATTACTTTGCATTCCTGATGCCGATAATAAAGTGTGCCTAAAAACGCTATTAAGCCACCTTGCGCACATGCAAATCAATGAAGTGCTAGTCGAGGCTGGCGAAGGCCTGAATGGCGCCTTGCTATCGCTAAGCCTGATTGATGAGCTGTTGCTGTATTACGCGCCAAAACTGATGGGCAGCCACGCCAAAGGTTTATTTGATCTGCCGGCTTTAACACACATGCAACAGGCAATTGCATTAGACGTGATCGAGTTACGGCAAATCGGCAGCGATATTCGTGTGCGCGCCAAACCCAA
>JAZKEN010000087.1:2815-11864 GCA_040387035.1 Pseudomonadota bacterium
GCAAATCGGCAGCGATATTCGTGTGCGCGCCAAACCCAATTATGCATAACTAAATTCAAAACAGTGTGTAAAATTAAAGTATGTTAATTGATACACACTGCCATCTGGATGCTGCTGAATTTAATGCAGATCGCCACACGGTCGCCAATGATGCCAATCGGGCAGGCGTCCATAAAATCGTCGTGCCCGCTGTCGCGCGCGACAACTTCCAAACCGTTATCAATTTAGCGCATCGATATCCTCATTGCTTTATGGGCTTAGGCATACATCCCATGTATGTGGATAAAGCCCATCCCAGCGATTTAACCTTGTTAAAACAACTAATCGCAGAACAACTGGCACATCCCAATCCAAAACTAGTGGCCATAGGGGAAATTGGGCTGGATTTCTTTGTGACGCAACAAAATCGCGAAACCCAGGAGTACTTTTTTATTGAGCAGTTAAAAATCGCGCAAGCGTTTAAGCTGCCAGTGATATTGCATGTACGTCGCGCGGTTGATGATGTATTGAAGCAGCTGCGGCGTCATACGGTAGTGGGCGGAATCGCGCATGCATTTAACGGCAGCCCGCAGCAAGCAGAAAAATTGATTGATTTAGGCTTTAAATTAGGTTTTGGTGGCGCGATGACCTATACACGTGCTTTAAAAATTCGCGAATTGGCTAAAAATCTACCGTTAGAGGCTATCGTATTGGAAACCGATGCGCCGGATATTCCACCGGAATGGATTGGCACAAAAGGTAGGAACAGTCCTACAGAGCTTGTAAGAATTGCTGAAGTCCTTGCCGGTCTGAGGGGCATTGAAGTGACGCAAATCATTGAAATTACAGGTAAAAATTCTGTACAAATTTTGCCAAAATTAGCCAGTTTATGCACACCAGTTAAAGTGCTACATTAAGAAATGTAAAAAAACTGTATCAAACCAATGGCATAACGTAAGTCATTGATTTTATTAAGTATTAAAATAGATTAAAAAATGAACTTTTAAAAAAAAGCCTTATAAATTGGTGGGTTACAGTTTTAAGACACAGCAATCCACAAAGTTATCCACAGATTTTGTGGATGGAAAAACGTAAAAATCAAAACAAAATAAATTGCAAGAAAATTATTAATAATTATTTATACAATTTAATGAATTAATCATTAAAAAAACTTATATAAATCTTGCAATTTAATCGCAAGCAATATTTTTGGGTGGAGTGAACTGAATGAAAGTGGGCAATCAAGCGTTTCGTAGCATTTGGCCAGACCCGCGTTGCAAATTTGTGCATATAGTCAATCAAACGCAATTGCCGTTTGCTTTTAATATCGTGCCAATCCACTCATTGGAGCAAATGGTGGAAGCGATTAAAACCATGCAGGTGCGTGGTGCGCCATTGATTGGTGCAGCCGCGGCATATGGCATGGCGCTGGCGATGCTGGAAGATGAGTCGGATGATCATCTGCTCAATGCAGCACAAATGCTTAAAGATAGCCGGCCCACAGCGGTAAACCTGGCCTGGGCCGTTAATCGCATGCTGGCCGCTTTACAAACGGCGCCGCTTAATAGGCGCAATTTTACCGCTTGGCGCGAAGCAGCGGAGATCGCACAAGAGGACGTCACGCAAAATCAATTGATTGGCCAGCATGGGCTGGGCTTAATCAAAAGACATTACCAAGGCAAAACATTGAATATCCTCACGCACTGCAATGCGGGCTGGCTGGCGACGGTGGATTACGGTACAGCCTTGGCACCCGTATATGCGGCGCATGATGCAGGTTTAAATATACACGTATGGGTGGATGAAACGCGCCCACGCAACCAGGGCGCGGCGCTCACCGCCTGGGAGCTGGGTCAGCATGGCGTGCCGCACACGGTCATTACCGATAACGCAGGCGGGCATTTGATGCAGCAGGGCCGGGTGGATATGGTGATTGTAGGCGCTGACCGTGTGACTGGCGCTGGTGATGTCTGCAATAAAATCGGTACTTATTTAAAGGCATTGGCGGCTTTTGATAATGACATTCCCTTTTATGCCGCAGTGCCCAGCCCAACCATTGATTGGGCGATAAGGGATTGTAAACAGATTGAAATTGAAGAGCGCGATAGTGAAGAAGTGGCTGCGATACAAGGCCTGGCAGCAGATGGCCGCGTGCAGACTGTGCGCTTGATTCCTGTTGACTCTACAGCAGCGAATCCTGCTTTTGATATAACACCCGCAAGATTAGTCACTGGCATTATTACGGAGCAAGGCGTATTTGCGCCCAGTGATTTGCAGCAGGCAGCGCCCTAACATGGACAAAATGCGCAGAAATTTGATGATTGCCTCATTTGCCACCGCGGCTGTGGGCGTGTTTGGCATGGGTGCGGCACGGCAAACATCGGTGAATAAAAGCAAGCCTGCTGCAAACGCAAGGCTTGGTATCAATTTAACCGGCATTGCTTACTGGACTAGTGAGTTTCCATTTGTGGATATGTTCAAGCAATCCAGCGACTGGTCTATTAAAGGCAAGGAGCCTGCCGAATCCGGCTTGCTATTGGATGCTGATGGCTGGATCACACAACTGCCGCCGAATGCCGTTGCTTCTACGATTATCAGCGTGTTTGATGGCAAGCACTTTCCCAGTGGTGACTATGTGATTTTGTATGAAGGTGAGGGTGTGATTAAGGTGCCCAATCATTTGCACAAATCAGCCAAGCCGGGGCGTATGGTGGTAAATGTAAACGCTGAAAAAGGCAGCTTTGTGCTGGAAGTCAGCAAGATTAATCCACAAAACTACATCAGGAATATTCGCGTTGTGCCAGTATCGCAAGAGCAGACATACCTGCAAAAGCGCTGGAACCCTGCCTTTTTAGCGCGTTGGTCGGGTGTAGCATGCTTAAGGTTTATGGATTATATGCAAACCAATAACTCTCAACAAAGCGTTTGGGCGGAACGTGTCAAGCCAAGCTACGCAAGATTTGGCAAGAATATCCCTTTGGAATGGCTGGTCGATTTAGCCAACCAGCTGCATTGCGACGCCTGGTTCTGCATGCCACATAAAGCCGATGATGATTATATAAAACAGTTTGCACACTATGTAAAAATCCATTTAAAGCCCGAGTTGCATGCTTGGGTGGAGCATTCTAATGAAGTATGGAATGGTGGATTCCAGCAACATCACGACGCCGCAAAAGCAGGCTTGCAGTTGAGGTTTTCTGACCAGCCATGGGAGGCGGCACTTAAATATCATGCCTATCGCTCCGTGCAGATTTTTAAAATTTGGTCGGATGTGTTTCAAGATAGCGAGCGCTTGGTAAGAGTGCTGGCTTCGCAAGCGGCTACTGCGTACGCTTCTGAGCAGATTGTGAACTTTCAGAATGCAGCCAGCCACGCCGATGTGCTGGCGATTGCGCCTTATATCTCTTTTATGGTGGGACCGACAGATAATAATGGCTTAAACGATAAAACCGTTAGCCAGTGGAGTCTTGACCGCTTATTTGATCATCTCAATCGCGTTTGCTTGCCCGAATCGATCCAGTGGATAAAAAACCATAAAAAAATAGCCGATGAATATGGCCTTAAATTGGTTGCCTATGAGGCCGGCCAGCATGCAGTTGGTGTGGGCGGTGGTGAGAATAATGAGCAATTGAATGATTTGTTCTATCGCGCTAACACAGATGCGCGCATGGGCGATATCTATAGCAAAAGCCTAACTGCGTGGACGCAATCTGGCGGCGATTTAATTTGCCACTTCAACAGCGTTGGTTCTTGGTCTAAGTGGGGCAGCTGGGGCTTGTTGCAACGCTATGATGATGTAGTTGCAAACTCGCCTAAATTCACAGCAACCATTCAATGGGCCATTTCACGCGGACAAAAAATGGTCATTAAATGAATATGCATACGCAAAACCCAGCTCTTCAATTACTCAATATCAGCCAAAAACTAGCCCAGCTTGGCTTAAATAAGGGCACTTCGGGTAATGCCAGCGTGAGAGTCGAAAATGGTTTTTTAGTGACGCCTAGCGGTATGGCGGTAGAGGATATGACGGCGGATAGTATGGTGCATATGCAGTTTGACGGCAGTTTTGCGCTACAGGCAGCATCAAATGCTAAAAAACCATCTTCCGAATGGCGCTTTCACCGCGGTATTTTAGAAAGTCGTCCCGATATCAATGCAGTCATCCACACCCACAGCATGTTTGCCACAACGTTGGCCTGCCTGCATAAAGATATTCCACCTTTTCACTATATGATCGCCGTGGCTGGCGGCGATACGATTAAATGCGCACCATACGCCTTGTTTGGCTCGCAAGCCTTATCTGACCATGCCTTGCTGGCTTTAACCGATCGCAAAGCCTGCCTGCTGGCGAATCACGGCATGATTGCACTGGGTGCAGATTTGGATGAGGCGCTGGCCGTGACGGTAGAAATCGAAAATCTATGTGAGCAATACTGGCGGATCTTGCAGATTAATCCCAACCCACCATTGCTGAATGAGGCTGAGATGCGTGAAGTGTTTCAGCAGTTTAAGGGCTATGGGAAGTGGGCAATTAGCAAGCCTTAAATTCCCTCGTCTTTTAAGGGAGAGGTAAAGTGTCTCGGCTTTAGTCGGGGGTAGCCCGACAGCTAATTACTTTCTTTTGTTTGTGCAAAAGAAAGTAATCAAAGAAAATCACACCCTGCATCACGGCCTGCGGCTACCTTGCGTTACTCGATAAAACAAGCGGCTGCGGAACTCGCCCTGACAAGCCATACAAAGCATGGCTTGTTGCGGTGCTCAAACAGTCCTCGCCTTTATCTTGTTTTCTCTGCGTTACTCAGCGTGATAAAGGGATAATACTTACGACAGCTTCAACATTTTTTCAACTTAACTGTTCAAGATCCATTTTATTAAATCTAAAGCTAATGCGATACATCTTCCACATGCAAACCAGTATTCTGCCTTACATAAAGCTCTTCCCATAGTTCTTCACTACGTTTATCGCGCGTCAAAAGAGAAAATAAAATCACCATTAAAAATCCTAATGGAATTGAAATGATGCCTGGATTTTTAAGCCTGAATAGTGGCTTTTCCAAGCCCAGCATGCTGGTAGTTTGATTTTCATATTTAGCCAGATCCTCTTTCGCTTTTGTGATCTGTTTTTCCAGTGTCGCTATTTTGACCTGTGCTTTTTTAGATTCTGCTATGGGTGTGTCGTGGTCGATTTCACTATTAATCAGTATCACTTGAAAGGGCAGGCTATCCAGCGCCGCTACATCAGGCTTGGCGGGTTCTGCTTTTTGGCAGAAGGTAAAGAATTCGCAGATCAATCCTTCGCTGGCTTTTGCGGCAATGGCAGGCTTGCCTGTTGCGCCTTCCAGCACTATTTTTGCATCCGCCACCATTTTTTGCGGGTAGGTCATATTGGGTGAAATCAGCACCAACAGAATCGCGCTACCTGCACCGATTAGCATGCCCATCACCACGCCTGTGGTATTGCACTTTTTCCAGTAAAGCGTCAGGAAGATAGCGGGTAGGTTGCTACTGGCGGCCACGGCAAATGCCATGCCGACCAGGTGCGCGACGTTCTGGCCTTTTGCCAGCATGCCGATCACAATCGCGACGATGCCAACACCAATACTGGCGATACGCGCGGCTTTCATTTGTTGCGCCTGGCTGGCTTTGCCGTCTTTAATCACATTGACATATAAGTCATGCGCAATGGCGCTGGCAGAAGCCAGCACTAAACCGGCAACGACGGCGACGATGGTGGCAAAGGCTACTGCTGCCACAAAGGCCAGCATAAAGTTGCCCAGCATGGAGTTTTCGCCGCCGCCTAAATATTGTGCCAATAAAGGCGCGGCCATATTGCCGCCTTTATCGATACCGCCTATGCTTTCCGGCCCTACATGTATGGCGGCGCCAAAGCCCAAAAATAGGGTAAGCACATAAAATCCGCCGATAATCGCCATCGCCCACACTACGCTTTTGCGTGCCTCCTGCGCATTCGGCACAGTGAAAAAGCGCATCAGGATATGTGGCAGGCCGGCGGTACCAAATACCAGGGCCATGCCCAGGCTGATCTGGTCGATAGGGTCTTTTAGGAATAAGCCAGGCTCTAAAAAGCGTTGCCCAAGCTCTTGCGCACTCATGCTGCTGGCGGCAGTGCCTAATAATTTTGCCACTTGTGCCTGGATTTTCGGGTCATCGACTACCGCTTGCAAAAAGGCGGGTAGGCTGAACCCGTAAGGTAGCCAGACTAAGGTGACTAACACCAGTGAAGCGATAACCAGTAAAACCGCTTTGACGATCTGCACATAGGTGGTTGCCACCATGCCGCCAAATACCACGTAAGCCAGCATCAGGCAGCCAACTACCATTACGGACACTTCATAGTCGATACCGATCAAGGTTTTCACCAGCACGCCGCCGCCGACCATCTGTGCGGTCAGGTAGAAAATCGAGACGGTAATGGTAGAAAGCGCGGCAACAATGCGTGCTTTTTTAGGGTCGTTACGAAAAGCCAGAATATCACCCAGCGTATATTTGCCGATATTGCGGCAGGGTTCGGCAATCACCAGCAGCACCGCTATATAGCCCATCAGAAAGCCTACCGAATACATAAAGCCATCGTAGCCATAGAGGGAGATCAGGCCGGCGATACCCAGGAAAGAAGCGGCAGAAAGGTAGTCACCTGCAATCGCCCAGCCGTTTTGCAAACCGCTGATGCTGTTTCCCGCTGCGTAAAAGTCCGCAGTGGATTTAACCCGCTTGCTGGCCCAATAGGTGATATACATAGTGGCGGCGATAATGCTGCTGAATACCAGGAATGTCAGCCAGCGGTATTCACTGGCAACCGCGCCATGGTTGGCTAATTCTGCGCCAAAGGAGGCTGTGCTGAAAAATGCGATAAGGGTTAGCAGTAATCTTTTCATGCCACGCCCTTGATATTGTGTGCGTCATCGACCAAGGTTTTGGCGCGAGCATCGAATTCACGGTTAGCGCGTTTGGCATAAATGGCAGCGATGCACCAGGCCACAATAAACTGGCTTAGGGCAAACAACAAGCCCACATTCATAATGCCCCAAATCTTGATGGTTAAAATGGACTGAAAATAGGCGGCGGCAATCGGCAGGCAGAAAAAATAAATCAAGGCAAACAACATCATGCGCCATAAAAAGCGGTTTTTATCTTTTTGCAAAGCTTGAAAACGCAGGTCTGCCTCTATTGCTTCCCAGTGAATATTGCTATTTTTTATCATTGAGTACCTTTGGTTTTATTCTTGCCCTGGCGCGAATTAAGCATGATTTTACTGGTGCTTTTACTGGTTATTGTACTGGCTTTGCGGTAAAATTACTTCCCGTCTGTACGAATTCACTCGTACGCTAATATTCAAGGGTTTTATGACCAAATATGTATTCGTCACTGGCGGTGTAGTTTCTTCTTTAGGTAAAGGTATCGCGGCCGCCAGCCTCGGTGCTATCCTCGAATCGCGTGGTATCAAAGTCACCATGCTCAAGCTAGACCCCTATATAAACGTTGATCCCGGCACCATGTCGCCTTTCCAGCATGGCGAAGTTTTTGTGACCGATGACGGTGCGGAAACTGATTTGGATCTGGGCCACTATGAGCGCTTTATTTCGCAGCGCATGGGCAAACGTAACAATTTCACTACCGGCCAGATCTACGAAACCGTGATCAAAAAAGAGCGTCGCGGCGAGTACCTTGGCAAAACCGTACAAGTCATTCCGCATATTACTGATGAGATCAAGGCGCACGTGAAACGTGGCGCTGAAGGCGCGGATGTGGCGATTGTGGAAGTAGGCGGCACAGTCGGTGATATTGAATCATTGCCGTTCCTGGAAGCGATTCGCCAGATGGGTTTTGAAGAAGGTAAAACCAATGCCTGCTATATCCATTTAACCTTGTTGCCTTGGATTGCTGCCGCTGGTGAATTAAAAACCAAGCCCACGCAGCACTCGGTAAAAGAATTACGCGAAATCGGTATCCAGCCGGACATCCTGCTTTGCCGTGCAGACCGCAATATCCCGGATGATGAACGCAAAAAAATCGCCTTGTTTACCAACGTGGCGCCAGAAGCGGTAATCAGCGCGATCGATGCCGACTCTATCTACAAGATTCCTGGCTTGCTGCATGACCAGATGCTGGATGAGATCGTCTGTCATAAATTGAATATCCTAGCCAAAGCGGCTGATTTGTCCAGTTGGGAAAAAATCTCCTATGCGCTAGCCAATCCTAAACACTTGGTGAATGTGGCCTTCGTTGGCAAGTATGTGGATTTGACCGAATCCTACAAATCATTGACAGAAGCCTTGATTCACGCCGGTATCCATACTGAATCCAAAGTGAAGATCCACTATATGGATAGTGAGGATATTGAGCAGAACGGTACCGCTAAATTAGCTGATATGGACGCGATACTGATTCCCGGTGGTTTTGGTGTGCGCGGTACAGAGGGCAAGATTGCCGCCATCCGATATGCGCGCGAAAACAAGATTCCTTACCTGGGTATCTGTTTAGGCATGCAACTGGCGGTGATTGAATATGCACGTAACGTGGCAGGCTTGGCCGATGCCAATAGTACTGAATTCAATGCCGATGCGCCGCACAAGCTGATCGGCTTGATCGATGAATGGCAAGACGCTTCCGGTAAAGTTGAAAAACGTGACGAAAATTCTGACCTTGGCGGCACCATGCGTTTAGGTGCGCAAGCTTGCCCAACGGTGGAAGATACGCTTGCTGCCAGCATTTACGGTACGCAAGTCAATGAGCGCCATCGCCATCGTTATGAAGTCAACAATCATTATGTGGACCAGCTTAAAAAAGCCGGCTTGGTGATCTCTGCGCGTACCACAGGTGAAGATTTGTGTGAAATGATCGAATTGCCAATAGCGACACACCCCTGGTTTGTGGCCTGCCAGTTCCACCCGGAATTCACATCTAATCCGCGTGCAGGACACCCCTTATTCAAGGCCTATGTGCAAGCAGCTCTAGATAATAAGACAGCATTGTCATAAGGCAAAATAATGAAACTATGTAATTTTGATGTAGGCCTTGAGCATCCACTGTTTTTAATCGCAGGTCCTTG
>JAZKEN010000087.1:11964-14725 GCA_040387035.1 Pseudomonadota bacterium
TATGTAATTTTGATGTAGGCCTTGAGCATCCACTGTTTTTAATCGCAGGTCCTTGTGTGATCGAATCGCGCGAATTTGCGATTGAAACGGCAGGCAAGCTAAAAGAAATCGCAGCAAGAGTAGGCATTCCTTTTATTTATAAATCCAGCTATGACAAAGCCAATAGAAGCTCAACCAAGACTTTTCGCGGTTTTGGCATGGATGAAGGCCTGCGTATTCTAGACGAAGTCAGAAGCCAGATCGGTGTGCCTGTGCTAACCGATGTACATACGACTGAGCAAGTGCCGCATGTTGCGGCGGTTGTGGACGTGCTGCAAACCCCCGCATTCCTGTGCCGCCAGACCGATTTTATCGTAGCGGTGGCCACTTGCGGTAAGCCGGTGAATATCAAGAAAGGCCAGTTCCTGGCACCGCATGATATGTTGCAGGTGGTGAACAAAGCCAAGGAAGCCAACGGCGGCGCGGATACCATTATGGTGTGCGAGCGCGGTGCCAGCTTTGGCTATAACACGCTGATCTCCGATATGCGTGGTTTGGCGATTATGCGCGAAACCAATTGCCCGGTGGTGTTCGACGCAACACATTCCGTACAGCAACCCGGCGGGCAGGGCGACAAGAGTGGCGGCCAGCGTGAGCATGTGCCTGTGCTATCGCGTGCAGCGGTTGCCAGCGGCATAGCCGGCGTGTTTATGGAAACGCATCCGGACCCAGCTAAAGCACTGTCTGATGGCCCAAACGCTTGGCCTTTGCATAAGATGGAAGACTTATTGCATTTATTGGTAGACTTGGATAAGTTGGTAAAAAAAGCAGGATTTATTGAAAGTACGCTGTAATAATCGAGTAAAAAATTTGCCATACCGTGCGCAAAGTTCACAGGGGAAAGTTAATTTTTATTAATTTTCAAGATTTTAGTATTGAGGTATTCAATCATCCCTGTGGTCTCAGTGTACTCTGTGGCTGAAATTATTAAACTAAGGAAAAAGTATGAGCGCAATTGTAGATATTATCGCCCGCGAAATTTTGGATTCACGTGGTAACCCAACCGTTGAATGTGATGTGCTGCTGGAAAGCGGTGTTATCGGCCGAGCGGCCGTGCCGTCTGGTGCGTCGACGGGTGCTAAAGAGGCGATGGAATTGCGCGATGGCGATGCGGATCGCTATTTGGGCAAGGGCGTATTGCAAGCCGTTGAGAATGTGAATACGGAAATCACCGAAGCGATTATCGGCCTGGATTGCGAAGAACAAAGCTTTATCGATAAAACCTTGATTGAGCTGGATGGCACTGAAAATAAAGACCGTCTAGGTGCAAATGCCTTATTAGCGGTTTCTATGGCCTGTGCGCGTGCAGCAGCCGAAGAAAGCGGTTTGCCTTTGTACCGCTATTTGGGCGGCTCAGGCGGCATGCAATTGCCAACGCCAATGATGAACATTATCAATGGTGGTGCGCATGCGGATAACTCAGTCGATATGCAAGAGTTCATGATTATCCCGGCTGGCTTGCCTACATTCAGGGAAGCCATGCGTTGCGGCGCGGAAGTGTTTCATCAATTAAAGAAAACACTGCACAAAAAAGGCCTGGCGACTACAGTGGGCGATGAGGGCGGTTTTGCACCGAATCTAGCCAGCAATGAGGATGCGATTAAGTTGATTTTAGAATCAATCTCTGATGCCGGATATGAGCCTGGTAAAGACGTATATTTGGGTTTAGATTGCGCCAGTACCGAATTTTACAAAGACGGCAAATACCATTTGGAATCAGAAGGCTTGGCATTGAGCTCAGCCCAGTTTACCGATTACCTGGCGACATGGGTGGATAAATATCCTATCATCAGTATTGAAGATGGTATGGGCGAATTCGACTGGGATGGCTGGGATATCCTGACCAAGCGTTTAGGCAAAACCACCCAATTGGTTGGCGATGACCTGTTTGTGACCAACTCTAAAATCCTGCGTGAAGGCATCAAACGCGGCGTGGCCAACTCTGTATTGATCAAGGTGAACCAGATCGGTACTTTGACTGAGACATTCCAAACTATTGAAATGGCGAAACGCGCGGGTTACACGGCTGTTGTGTCACACCGTTCCGGTGAAACAGAAGATACGACGATTGCGGATATCTCAGTGGCGACCAATGCACTGCAAATCAAGACGGGTTCTCTATGCCGCAGTGAGCGCATTGCCAAATACAACCAACTATTGCGTATTGAAGAAGAGTTGGGCGATGCGACCAGTTATGCGGGTATGGGTGCTTTCTACCAGTTATTCAAGTAATTTCAAATGTATTCAAGCCTATACCTTGTCACGCCATTGATTTTACTTATGACACGCCGTACTAATTGTACTGTCTTCGTCAATGCGCTTAGTCTAGGCTCGACTACAGTTGGAACTGTTAATAAGCAAGCTTGGCGTAAGCCCAAGTCATTATTTTGAAAGCCTTAACCTTAATTTTTGTTATCTTGATTGCCTTGCTGCAGTATCCGCTGTGGCTGGGCAAGGGTAGCTGGTTGCGCGTGTGGAATGTCAATCAGCAAATCAGTAGCCAGAAAGACAAAAATAAAGCGTTGAAACAACGCAATGAAACCTTGGGCGCAGAAGTGCGGGATTTAAAACAGGGTAACGCAGCGATTGAAGAGCGCGCGCGTAGCGAGCTAGGCATGATCAAGCAGGATGAGGTGTTTTACCAGGTGATTAACCAGCCTTTGCCCACCGTTCAACCTAATCAGTTGCCTGAAATTGCACCAACACCGGAAAGCCCACCGGG
>JAZKEN010000087.1:14825-21748 GCA_040387035.1 Pseudomonadota bacterium
GTAAGTGCGGCGTTTCACTTTGCCCAGATAATGCGTGCGTGCCACGATTTCCTGGCCTGTATAGCAACCTTTTTTAAAGTTGATGCCGTTTAAAAGGTCCAGGTTAAGCATTTGCGGCACAAACTGTTCCTGGGTTTTAGGCAATACGTCCGGTATGCCGCTTTGAATGTCCAGCCAGTCCCAGCAAGGCTTACCAACCAGCTGGCAATCGGCTTTAAGCGCATTAAACAGGGCAGGCGCGTTGCTACTATCGGTAAAGATTTGGTAGCGCGCATGGCCTGCAATGGTCGGCAGTTTTAAAATCGTGCCATTGTCCATACTGGCCAATTCATAATCTTGCGTGGGAATCTGGGTGAAATGCGGCATCAGTAATGCCATTGCATTGGGGCCATTTACGCCAAATTTGATAATGCTTTCAGACACATCCTTAATCTCAACCTTGCTGCGCATCACATACATTTTCAGGCGCTTCATAATTGGCTCTAGTAGGCCGCGATTAAACTGTAGATGCAGGTGATCATGATGTGCAAACGCCAGAAACAGCGCCAGCATGCGTCCTTTTGGGTTGCAATAGCCTGTGAAGTGCGCGCTTGAATTGCTGACCAATAATTGCACATCGTTTGTGACCTGGCCTTGTAAAAAGCTCACCGCATCTGCACCGCCAACTTCCAATAAGCCTAGATGCGTTAAATCGCACAGCGTGTCGCTGCTTATTGTGGCTGCTAATTCAGCTTGCGGCTGCCCAAAGCTGGTTACCGCGCCCTCTGTAATGATTGCGCCATATTGCGTTAAACCTGATTGCCAATTTGTTGCCGTCATGCGATTATTTGCCTTGTTAAAATGTCAGTGTCGTTAGGTGCCAGTATATTGGATGTAGAGAAATGAAAACGCTTTTTACAAAATCAATCATCATTCAATTACAACCTTCATCACTATTATTGGGGTTGTTGCTGGCCGTTGCAACTGTCAGCAGCCTGGTTTTGTTGATGTTGCCGGTGGCAATCACCATCAAGCTGGTCATTTTTGGATTGATCGTGCTATCCAGCGCTTATTATATCGCGCGTGATGCCGTGCTGGTATTGCCTTGGTCCTGGCAGACCATAGAAGTGGATAGCAGAGGCGTGTTAACGCTTATCAATAAACGCCAGCAGCGCTTCAAGCCGCAACTCGCGTCCACCACTTTTGTGCATGAAGGTTATGTGATTTTAAACCTTAAGAATCAAGGTGTTAAACTGGCATTGCCGCCAGTGTTGATTTTCAGCAATGCGCATAACCTGGATGCCTTAAGGCGATTACGCGTATGGCTAAGGCTGTATGAAAATAAGCGTGGCAGGCAAGCCTATCCGCAGGCGGCTCAGCTGACCACCACAGGCGACTGACGTTTCCTGCGTGCCAGCCACTGTTTCCACATGGTTTTTGTTTCTTTGATTGGATGCTTGGGTAAGTAAGCCGCTAAAAATAGCAGGCCGGCGGCGCCAGCAAGCAGCCATTTCAACTCAAACTTAGCTTTATCGCGGCGCGCTGGCGGTTGTTTTTTCATCGCAGATAAAACCGCTTGTACGCTATCGCCATTGACGTATTGGGCATTGATTTCCTTGGTCATGGACTGCAAATATTTTTCATCCAACTTGGATAAAAAGCGGTCGCTAGTGCCGCTGGCAACGCTATCGTTGCGGGTACCAATATTGGATTCTGAAATCTGGGCGATGCCAGGCTGCATGGCAAAGCTTTCATTAGACCAGTAACCAATCACCTGGTTGTTCTCATCTAATTTAGGGATGGCCGTGCCTTTTTCGCCGCCAATGCCAACGAATAACCAATCTTTACCGCCTTGAAACCCCGTTAGGTCACGCGTGTTGAATGCGTGCAGGGCAGGGGTCTCTTCGCCATCGGTAAAGTACACCACTTGTGCGACTTCTGGAAAACTGCGGATAAGCTTTGCAAGGGTAGCCATGCTTTCGCGGATACGGCTATTGCCAGACCAGCCGGTACGCCAATCTAAATGGTCAATCGTGTCTTCAATTGCAGCAAAGTTTTCGCACACTTCAATCGGTGTGTACAGCGCTGCTACGCTTACGCCTGCAAATAACCCAATACCTACCTGTGTGCCACAGGGCATTTCACCAATAATACGGTGCATCAAATGCTGCTGGTATTGCATGCGCGTAACCGCTTTGCCGTTAATCGTCTCATCCACCACGTTCATGCTTTGTGAGATATCTGCCACCAGTAAATAGCTGTAGATATCGCGTTTAATCGGCACGGTAGGCTTAAACAGTGCCACAGCCAGCAACACAAAAGCGGCTGTCAGCAATGTGATGTCGCGTCTATGGCGAAAGTAGTTGAATATTTTTTTCATGATTTTGGATAACTCAACGCTTATTAAGGCAAACCAACCGGGATATTGCCCATAATCAAACCAGGCGTATCCGACTCACCCACACCTGGGGTCGGTGTGCCTGGCAGCATGGTTAATAGGCGGTCTAAATTATGACGTGCATCCCAATGCTTATTATCGTTTTTAAGTGATGAAACATAGGCCGCTTTGGCTTGGCGCAGCAGGTACTCGGCTTCATCACGTACGGTATTGTTGGTACCGTTGATGGCTAAGCCGCGCAGGAAAAACATATTACCAATGTTGTAACTGATCGCCGATTTCTGGCTGGCATTGGCTTTTGGCAAAGCCTGCGTAAACAACAGGGTCGCTTCTTTGTAGCGTTCCTTTTTCGCTAAATAAAGCGCAGTGGCAAATTTAGCTTCAAAGCTTTGCTTATCCGTAGCGGGCGTTTTGCCTATGCTAACCGCCTCATTAAACGCATCAATCTGGCGAATGCGGTTGAAGGTATAGATGCTGGCGAGCAGGCAAACAAGGCTTAAAAAAACCAGAAACCAGGTCAGTTTTTTTACCGACAATAACGATTTAATATTGAACATCACTCTGGCCTCAACTGTTTTAGTTTTTGCAATTTAATCATTCTCATTCACTTTCCCCGATTAATTTTTCCAGGTTCTTACTTCTAAATATTTTACCGCTAGCAATAATGCAATCATGATGGCGGCAATCATAAAACACAGGCTGGAGAAATCTTTACCCGGTATTTTTTGTAGGTATTTAATGGGTTTTTTCTCTTTGCGATTGATGTCATCGATCGCCAGTTGTAAAGCCTTTGGATTTTCTGCTTCATAAGCATTAAAAGGGGTCTTAAAGGTTTTAAAGAAATCATGCAATTCAATTTCTGGCGGCAAGGGCTGGTCTTCTTGCGGCTTGTAGTTTTCATCAAAAATACTCAGTCCGCCCGGTTGTTTCAGTACAATCCAATACAAACTCAAATGCATGCGGTCGTACCAGTCTTTGATTTTCTGCTGCGAATTGGCATCAATGCGGCCTGCGCCGTCAGATAACAGCACTACCGCGCGTGAGCCGGAGTCAGGCACTTTATCAAACAAGCCGGCGGCAGAAGTCAAGCCGCTACCGATATTGGTTTGAAACAGCGCATTACCTGCCGTAGCGCGCACCGCGGCGACAACCGCCTCTTTATTTTCGGTTAGCGGTAATACATACATGGCCGAATTACTGAAGGTAATCATGCCCAACATATCATTTTTACGTGATTGCACGAACTGTGTAATCAAGCGGCTGGCGGCAGCGGATTTGGTCTCGCCAATCGCGTTATCCGTTGTGCCTGAGAAAGGGTCGTCCATACTGGCGCTACGGTCTAGCACCAAGGTGATTTGCGCGCCCACGCCAATACGCTCAACCACTTGCTGATTACTATGCGGCGCGCCTAAACCCAGAATAATGAACGTTAAAATAAGCACGGCCAATATTTTTAGAATAAGGCCAATCAAGTCTGACAACGGGTCGGCAGGCAGCATATCCAGCCAGGAATAGCTTTTGCTATGCGCACGCTGAAATACTAATGGCAGCAACGCCAAGGGCAATAGCCACAATAACCAAGGATTAGAAAAAGACATGTATTAAGCCTTGTTTACTTTTTGCTTATCGGTGATCAAGCCACGCTCACAATCGCGGCAGCGACGGCAGAATTGCGCAAGCCACTGAATCGGCTCACTACCCACCGCATGTTTGGCGTTGGGTTCAAAAAATACTTGGCGCGATAATCCAAAAAACTGATTGATCTCTGATTCAATCTGCTTATAAGCCGGTTTCTTGTCAAAAAGTTGATTCAGGTTGCCACTGAATAAACTGAAACCAGCAGTTTTGTTCAAAGACGCATGCATGCTGCTGACCGCAAGCTGCAAGCCTTCCGGCGTATTGGGCGATTTACGGATAAGGCGATAACTTTTGGCAAAAGGCCCACCCATTTTTGGTAGCCAGGCATGTTTGCCCAGCATATACAGCAAGCCAAGCAAGCTCACGGCTAAAACACTCAGCAATACTTTTAGGCGCTGTTTTTCTTTGCTGTTATCCAATAGCAGCGGGCCGCGATAGCCGGACATATTGTTTTCAATTTTAACGGCACCGAAAATAGAAAGTGGTGAGATGGCAAAATCCCAGCTTGGAATGCGGTATTTGACGATTTCCTTGGATTTGGTATTGATGATGCGCAGGTATTCCGCTGGCAATGCGCCATTTTTAGCCACCACATTATTGGTGAACACTTGATAGCTTAAGGTTAGGTCATGCTTGACCGAATCGCCGTCATCTTTTTTGACATGTTTGATATCGCTTAAATCGATACCAATCAATTGGCCTTTATAGCGTCTTTCGTAACCAATGATCGGCAACGATTCATCAATCAATTGATAGGGCTTTTTGATTTCTAATTGGATATGGCGCGTTAACACATCGCCCACGGTGTAGCCTACGGTGCGCTCGGGTTCCTGCAATTTTAGGCTGACGATACCTTCTTTAATATCCGGTAAAGTTTCATATTCCAGCGCGGCCACATGCGTGAAGCTTACGCTTAGAACTAGAGCCAACAGCCATCGATTCATTAATTTATTCATAAATTGTACTTAAAGATAATTTCAAAAAATCTATTTAAAGAACTTTTAAATCAAGCGCTTAGGCGGCGACAAATTGATGGAAGTATTCGGTCAGGGCATCCGCATCAAAGTCGCCTTCCACATAAAACGGTGGCATATCGAATTGCATAAACAACTTGTAAATCGCTTCACGGCGCGCTTCAAAAGAGGCAATAATCTTGTCGCGATAGTTTTTACGCAAAAATAAGGTGCGTTTTGCGCCGGTTTCCGGGTCGGTAACCGCGGTGATGCCAAACTCGGGCAGATTCTTGTATTCATCGGCATCCCATAACACCACCGGCACAATATGATGGCGTAATAAATTAGCCAAAGAACCTTCCAGTTCTTTTAGCGGCATATGGAAATCGGAAATCAAAAACACCAGTGAGCGTTCGCGCGGCAAATAACGCCATACATCGCTTATGCCACTGCCGGATACAGGCTCCGGATGATGCTCTTTAAGGCGCTCTGCCAGTTCAATCGCGCGTTGTGATTTAAATGAAGCCGTGCTGATCCAGTCTTCGCGTACCACTTCATCAAAACCCACAAAACCGAACGGGTCCGAGTTGCGGCTAGCCGATTGGGCGATGGATTCTGCGATATCGGCCGCCTTGCGGATTTTGCGCTCCTTGGCACCAAAATTCATGCTGCCGGATAAATCGCAAATCACAAAAACCGGCGTAGCACTTTTTTGATTGAATAGGCGCACATACACCTGCTCCATCGGGTCACGAATGGTTTGGCGTAAATCGATTCGGCGCGGGTCAGGGTAGCTGATCAGCGAAGTATGGCCGATAAACTCCATGCCCATGCCGCGCTGCGTGCTGGCATGGCGGCCAGGATGGCGGCCACGGTTGCGCCAGCCGATGTGGTAGCTAAACTCTTTGATGTTTTCAATGGCCATTGAATACGCTACTTTAATTAAGGCGCAGCAACGGCGTTGATAATATTGCTGAGCATTTCACGCGCAATCTCTGTGCGGCGCATTTCGTATACCGGGCTAAATACCAACCTGTGGGCAACAGTTTCGTGGAACACGGCATGAATATCTTCTGGCGTGATGGCGGTACGCTCATTGAGCCAAGCGTTTACGCGTGCCGCACGCAACATCATGCTCATGCCGCGTGGGCTGGCGCCTGCAAGCACCAGGCGATTCATGTCTACATTGGTGACTTTTACCCCATATTCGGTTGGGTTACGCGTGGCTTTCCACAGATTAAGCGCATATTTTTCCAGCGTTTTTGACGCTTCAACGCTTTTTTGGATGACACCGGAAAATGCATTCAATTCGTCAAATTTCAATACATCGGGCTTAACCGTATCAATCAGGGCATCCACATTGTGGAAGCGCGTATCAAACATCAGGCCGGACATAATCGCATCATCGTTGGGTACCACGATTGGGATTTCCATCATAAAACGGTCACGCGCCGCAGAAGGGATTTCAAACGTCTCTTCTTTTTCGACCTGGTTGCGGTCTGCAAACACGATCATGTGCGGGAAGGTGTGTTCTTTATTGAATGCTGACAAAGTACGTTCTGCCATCACACGCAATAGTAATGAGTGCACTTGCGGGCGGGCGCGGTTGATCTCGTTAAAGAAGAACACGGACAGATCTTCACCGGACATCAATAGTGGGCCAGCGCTCACATGCGGCTTGCCATCTTCACCCAGATAGGTGTGGTACACCAAGTCGTTAGGCATCAAGTCGATGGTGCCCTCAATACGCTGGTAACCGCCGCCAATGCCGCGAGTAAAAGCGCGTAGCAGGGTGGTTTTACCAACACCGACATCGCCCTCAAGCAAAACGTGACCGCGCGCAAAAATCGCGATGGTGATCAAGCGAACAGGGTTATGCTGACCAACCACTACTTTGTTCACTTCGGTTTCTAAAGTCAGCGCATGTTGACGCCAGTCGGCTAAAAGACGGTCAC
>JAZKEN010000088.1:0-13480 GCA_040387035.1 Pseudomonadota bacterium
GCTAACTTGCCTGGCAAGCCCATGGTATCCATCACCCCTTTGCGGCGCGTGATTTCGCGCGCTTTACGCGCTGCTTCGCGCGCACGGGCGGCATCGACGATCTTGCCGCAGATGATTTTTGCATCCGCAGGATTTTCAGCCAAGAATTCGGCTAATTTGGCTGATACTACTTCGGAAACCACTGGCTGCACTTCGCTGGAAACCAGTTTATCCTTGGTTTGTGATGAAAATTTAGGGTCTGGCACTTTAACCGACAACACGCAGGTGATGCCTTCACGCATATCGTCGCCTGTGGTTTCGACCTTGGCTTTTTTTGCCATTTCAGACTGCTCGATATACTGGTTCAAAGTACGCGTCATCGCTGTGCGCAGGCCGGTTAAATGCGTGCCGCCATCACGTTGCGGTATGTTATTGGTAAAACACTGTACGGTTTCCGAGTAGCTATCGTTCCATTGCATGGCTACTTCGATCGTCATGCCGTCTTTTTCGCCGCTGGCGTAAAAGGTTTTTGGATGCAGCACGGTTTTGCTACGATTGATATATTCCACAAAGCCTTTAATACCGCCTGCATGGGCAAAATTTTCTGACTTGCCGGTGCGTTGGTCAATCAGCTCAATTTTGACACCATAATTCAAGAACGAAAGTTCACGAATACGTTTGGCTAAAATTTCAAAGTGATATTCCACCAACACAAAAGTCTCAATCGACGCTAAAAAGTGCACTTCGGTGCCTTTTTTATCGGTTTTACCGGTTAATGCCAACGGTGCCATTGGCACACCGCGCTGGAATTCCATTTGATGCACTTTGCCGTTGCGATAGATTTTTAAACGTAACCAATCCGATAAGGCGTTTACTACAGAAACACCTACTCCATGCAAGCCACCGGATACTTTGTAAGAGTTCTGGTCAAACTTACCACCCGCATGCAGCTCAGTCATTACGATTTCGGCGGCGGATCGTTGTGGATCGTGCTTATCATCGGTTTTAATGTCGGTAGGAATGCCACGGCCATTGTCTGAGACGCTGATGGAGTTGTCTGGATGGATGATGACTTTAATATCGTCACAATGGCCAGCCAAGGCCTCATCAATCGCGTTATCCAGCACTTCAAACACCATATGATGCAAGCCAGAACCGTCTGAGGTATCGCCGATATACATGCCCGGGCGTTTACGTACGGCATCTAGGCCTTCTAAAATCTTAATACTGTCTGAGTTGTATTCTGGTTGTGCTTTTGCGGTGTTAGCCATACTATTTTCTTTACTTTGAATAAATGGGTTTGCTACTAATTATTACTGTTTCACGTGAAACGTTATCTTGGGTGCTACTTAAATACGCATCGGCATCACGACGTATTTGTAGTTTTGGTCATTCGGCACTGTGATTAAACAACTGCTATTGGCATCTGCAAATGAAAATTGAATGCTTTCATCAGTCACATTATTCAACACATCAATTAAGTACGTCACATTAAAGCCAATATCCAAGCCATCCTGAGTGTACTCAATTTCAAGTTCTTCTTCTGCTTCTTCCTGCTCGGTATTGGTACTAATCAGCTTAAGATTGTTGTTGCTTAGTACCATTCTGATGCCGCGGTATTTTTCGTTAGATAAAATAGAAGCGCGTTGCATCGCTGTTAACACGCCTAAACGATTGACGCTAAAGGTATTTTGATGATTAGTTGGGATCACGCGATGATAATCAGGAAATTTTCCATCAATCACTTTTGAGATTAAGCGGATGTCGCTGAAAGTAAAATTAACCTGGCCTGCATTGATTTCAATTGCCACTTCCTCTTCGCTATCATTTAACAGCTTGATCAACTCAATCACGGTTTTTCTAGGGATGATCACATCGGTCTTATCGTACTGCTGATTTAATTTTGCTGTTGTAAAACTCAAACGATGGCCATCCGTACCTACTACATTCAGGTTATCTTCATTCACTTCTAATAATAAACCATTTAAATAGTAGCGAATATCTTGCTGCGCCATTGCAAACTCAACTTGCTTGAATAACTTTTTTAACGCTATCTGGCTGATCGCAATATTGGTTCCTGTGCCGCCTGCTTTTGTCATTACCGGATAATCCGCCGCCGGTAATGTTTGCAGATTAAAGCGGCTTTTGCCTGCTTTTACCGTCATGCGGCTATCGTTGGTTACCATATCAATATCCGCTGAATCCGGCAGGGAGCGGCAGATATCCAGGAATTTCTTGGCCGATATGGTGGTTGATAACTCACCGTTAAAACTATTTTCTACGGTTAATGAAATCTGCATTTCTAAATCTGTTGCAGTCAGCTGAATTTGATTGTTTTTAGCTTCTAATAATAAATTAGACAATATTGGCAAAGTATGACGACGCTCTACTATACTGGTGACATTCATTAAAGGTTTTAACAATGTTTCGCGATTTATTTTGATTTGCATCATTCAATATCCTAAATTTAACGCTACGTTTTTTTGTTTATTCAAACACATTAGTTTTTATTTAAAAAGTAATATAAAAAATAATAGTAATAATAATGTTGTCTTTTTCTGTGTGTAACTCTAATAACTATTTTAAATCAGTAACTTACCAATCATTTACAACTGTTTATAACTGCAACTATTTCTGTGTACTAATTGTGCATTAAATTAACATCATAACAAATAAGCGCTTTACGCTCATTTCATCCACAATATAAAAGCACACTTATCCACAAAGCTAATCGCGGATGACTTGCGTTAAAAAGCCCAAATCACGTGCAATGGATTGATCGTTTAAACGCAATTGCTCAATTTCGTCGCACGCATGCATCACCGTTGTGTGATGGCGGCTACCAAATGCTTCACCAATCTCCGGGAAGCTGTGATTGGTTAATTCGCGCGCAAGGCTCATGGCAACTTGCCTGGGCCGTGCAAAGTTACGCGAACGCTTTTTACTGTACATTTCACCAACTTTAATTTTGTAATAGTCAGCAACCGTTTTTTGAATATTCTCAATGGTGATTTGCCTGCCGCGCACCGCTATCAGATCGCGCAGTGCGTCTTTAGCCAAGTGCACATCAATGGCGTGACCGGTAAAGTTAGCCATGGCCACAATGCGATTCAATGCACCTTCCAGTTCACGCACGCTGGAACGAATTTGTTTAGCCACAAAAAAAGCCACATCCTCAGTGATGTGTATTTTAGATTCTTCCGCTTTTTTTAACAAAATAGCCACGCGCATTTCCAACTCTGGCGGCTCCACTGCAACGGTTAAGCCCCAACTGAATCGGGTACGCAAGCGCTCATCTACATCCACAATTTCCTTGGGATACGTGTCACACGTGATTACAATTTGTTTTTTTTCTTCAATTAAAGTGTTGAAGGCATAAAAAAACTCTTCTTGCGTGCGATTCTTTTTAGCAAAAAATTGAATATCGTCGATTAACAATAAATCCAGCGAGTGATATTGGCGTTTAAAGTCATCAAATGCCTTGTTCTCATAAGCTTTTACAACGTCTGAAACGTAGCGCTCGGCATGCAGATAACGAATATTGGCATCCGGTTTTTGTTGCTTTAACTGGTTGCCAATCGCCTGCAGCAAATGGGTTTTGCCTAAACCGACGCCGCCATAAATAAACAAGGGATTATACGATTCCCCTGGATTATCGGCCACTTGGATAGCGGCTGCGCGTGCCAGCTGGTTAGCGCGGCCGGTGACATAATTATCAAAGTTAAAGCTAGGATTTAAACCAGAGGTGCGCTCACTATTTCGGCGATTGCCAATAGGTTTGCTTGCGCTATCTTTAATGGAGTTGTTATTGCTGGCATTAACCGAGTTTGATGCATCTGCTGCTGCAGAGTGGCGCACGATATCGCTTAGTGGTGTTTGTAGCGGCTTTTTGGTGTTGCTGTTTCTGTCTTGTGTAGCTGGCTTGGCCTGGCTAATACAGAGCTCGATCACGATGTTATCCGGCAACAATTCGGCAGCAATGGTTTCAATCTTATTTAAAAAACGGTCTTTCACCCATTGCTGCACAAACTTGTTGGGCGCCAGCAAGCGAATGGCATGCTTTCCCTGCTCGGTCTGCACCAGTTCGGTTTGCAGGGGTTTAATCCACGTATTAAATTGCTGCGTTGAAAGCTCTTGTTCAAAGCGACTTAGGCAAGTAGGCCAAAAATTATTCATCTATTGCCCAAAACCCCAAGCTTTATTGTTATCGTGTTAATAGAATTAAAGTAAGATTGCATGGACACAACTCACCATTAAAAAGTATTGTCTGGTTGCTTAAATTTACGGAAAAACCAATTGTTTATCTTTCTATTTTAGCTGGTTTAACTGCACTTATCCACAGGCAATTGACTAGATAATTAAACTAAATATTGATTGACAGATTACCTGCTTATCGTGTCTAATGATGGGCTTTGTAGCATTAGCTCGGTGGAGAATTAAATGAAACGTACCTATCAACCTTCTAAAACACGTCGTGCACGTACCCACGGTTTTTTAGTGCGCATGAAAACTAAAGGCGGTCGTGCTGTTATTGCAGCGCGTCGTGCTAAAGGTCGTTCGCGCCTAGGTCTTTAATTTTTTACCTGCCATATGGGCGGGTAATTAATTATCAAGTTGTGACCAATTGGTAAAGTTTGGATTACCTAAACAAGCCAAATTATTAAAAACGGATGATTTTTCATCCGTTTTTAATTTGCGAAAACGAATCGCAAATACCTATTTAGTGATTCGCTTTAAGCCAAACAACCTTAATCGCCCGCGTTTGGGTTTGGTGGTTGGCAAAAAAACCGCTAAATTAGCGGTTCAGCGTAATTACATGAAGCGCGTCTTGCGTGAGTTTTTTAGGTTAAACCAGCATCAGTTGCCGTCATTAGATTTGGTTGTGCAGGTACAAAAAAAGTTTCAGAAAACCGAATTTGTACAAATAAAACAAGAGTTTGAACAGTTGACGCAAAAGTTAATTGATAAAAATGCCGTCAAAAAAGAAACATAATTCTTTGAATGTGAATATAGGGTTTTTAATGCCGATATGACACGTGTTTTAGTTGCCTTCATTCGCTTGTATCAAATCGCATTAAGCCCTTTTTTTGGCCAGCAATGCAGATTTAACCCAACTTGTTCGCATTACGCGATTGAGAGCATACAAAAACACGGGGCCTGGATTGGTCTGGGTTTAACCTTAAAGCGTTTGTCACGCTGCCACCCTTGGCATGCAGGCGGTAGCGACCCAGTACCTTAATGTTTATTCGTTTGCTAGAGTAGATGCTTTGTTAACAAAATAGATTATAGAAAAAGTTTATAAAACCCATGGATACACGCCGCTTAATTTTATTTGTTATTTTTGCTTTCTCCATATTAATGTTGTGGGATGCCTGGCAACAAAAAAATGCACCTGTCGTCAGCACTCAAACCACAACGCAAACAACAACTGCGGCGGCAAATGCGCCAGTAAGCGCTAATGGCACTGTTGAGCAGTCGCTAGTCAATGATGGTAGCTTTAAGTTAGCCAGCGGCCAGCGAGTTAAGGTTAAAACCGATTTGTTTGAGGCGGATATCGATACCGTGGGCGGCGATCTACGCCGTTTAATCTTAAATAAACACCGCGCAGAAGAAGTCAAAAACGGTAATTTTGTGCTGATGGACGATGGCTTTAAGCCGATGTTTTACGTGGCGCAGTCTGGCTTGATGGGTGCAGATTTGCCGAATCATAAATCGCAATTCACCACTACTGCCACCAACTATGTTTTAGCAGACGGCGCTGCTAGCCAGGAAGTACGTCTGTCCTGGGCGGGCAACGGTATTACTGTAGACAAGATTTACACCTTTCACCGTAATAGCTACGTAATTGATGTGCGTTATGAAATCAACAACGGCAGCGCAGCCGCGATCACGCCTTCTGCCTATTATCAAATTGTGCATGATAGCGAATCCAATCAAGGCTCCGCGATGATGCCAACCTTTACGGGCGGGGCTTACTTTACCGATGCTGACAAGTTTAAAAAGATTAAATTTGGCGATATGGCGGATCAGAACTTATCTAAAACCAGCAAAGATGGCTGGATTGGCCTAATTCAACATTACTTCGCCAGCGCCTGGATCCCTAAAGCCGGTGTAGAGCGTGAGTTTTACACCAAAAAACTATCCGATAATATTTATGCAATGGGCGTTGTAACACCAAATGCGCCAATTGCCGCAGGTGCAACTGCAGTGGTCGGCGCCCAGTTATTTGCTGGCCCACAAACAGAGCAGGAGCTGGTTAAAGCGGCGCCCGGCCTTGAATACACCGTTGATTATGGCTGGTTAACCGTGATTGCCAAGCCATTATTCTGGGTGCTGTCAAAAATTTACGGCCTGGTTCACAACTGGGGTATAGCGATTATCTTGCTTACGGTATTAATTAAAGCGGCATTTTTCCCGCTATCTGCCGCCAGTTATAAATCGATGGCGCAGATGCGTGAGTTAGCGCCACGTTTACAAAGCATGAAAGAAAAATTTGGCGACGATAAACAAAAAATGCAGCAAGCCATGCTGGAAATGTATCGTACCGAAAAGATTAACCCAATGGGTGGTTGCTTGCCCATTATTGTGCAGATTCCTGTTTTCATTGCACTTTACTGGGTATTGCTTGGCTCTGTTGAATTGCGCCACGCACCTTTCTTTGGCTGGATTCAAGACTTATCAGCGACTGACCCATGGTTTATCCTGCCGATTTTAATGGGCGCGACCATGATTATCCAGACCTACTTGAATCCTGCGCCTACTGATCCTATCCAGGCCAAGGTGATGAAAATCATGCCGGTAGTATTCAGCGTGTTCTTCTTCTTCTTCCCTGCAGGCCTAGTATTGTACTGGTTGGTGAATAACATTCTATCAATCGCACAACAATGGTATGTGAACAAAACCATTCATGCTGCAGCACTTGCCAAAAAAGGCGCTGCAAAAAACTAGACCATGCCTGCTCGTCTATCTAAAAGGCGTATCAGATTTCCATGCTAGACAATAAAGATACCATTGCTGCCATTGCCACCGCGAGCGGTGCGGGCGGCATTGGTGTTGTGCGCATCTCCGGGCCTTTAAGCCCATCAATCGCTGCTGAAATTTTAGGCGCATGCCCTGCCCCGCGCTATGCAGCGTATGGCCCCTTTTATGATGCCAATCAACAATTGATTGATCGTGGCATCGCCATTTACTTTCAAAACCCGCATTCTTACACCGGCGAAGACGTATTAGAACTGCAAGCCCATGGCGGTACAGCGTTGATGCAGCTATTGCTGGCGCGCTGTATTGACTTGGGCGCACGCCAGGCTGAGCCGGGTGAGTTTACCAAACGCGCCTACCTCAATGACAAAATCGATTTAGCGCAGGCTGAGGCGGTTGCCGATGTGATCAATGCCACTACGATTGAAGCGGCAAAAAGCGCGGTGCGCTCTTTATCCGGTGAGTTTTCCAATAGCATCAACCAGGTATTGGCCAAGCTGGTTAATTTGCGCATGTATGTAGAAGCGTGCCTGGATTTTCCTGAAGAGGAAATCGATTTTATTACCCAGGGCAACGTGGCCGAAAAATTGGCGGCGATTGTCACCGAATTAAAATCGGTGTTTGCAAAAGCCAAACAAGGCAGTCTTCTGCGTGAAGGTATGCACATTGTATTGGTAGGCCAGCCCAATGTTGGAAAATCCAGCTTGATGAATCAATTAAGCGGTGAAGAAGTGGCAATTGTGACGCCGATTGCCGGCACTACGCGCGATTCAATAAAAAGTATGATACAAATCAATGGCTTACCCTTGCATATTATTGATACGGCAGGCTTGCGCGACACGGATGACGAAGTAGAAAAAATCGGAATCGCCCGAACATATCAAGCGCTACAAAACGCGCAGGTTGCATTATTATTGGTTGATGCAGCCCACGGTATAGGGGAAACCGAGAAAATCGTTTTAAACCGCTTGCCGCAAGGAATCAGCAAAATTTGGGTGCATAATAAAATTGATGCAACTAAAGAAACGGCAAAAATCAGTAAAATAGCCGACGAAACGCATATCTATCTTTCCGCCAAAACTGGTGAGGGAGTGGATTTGCTAAAAGAGCATTTGCAGCAGATCGCCGGCTATCAGCAAAATGCAGAAGGTGTTTTCATGGCGCGTGCCAGGCATATGAATGCGTTGCTAGAAGTGGATCAGCACTTGATGCTGGCTAGCTCTCAAATTAACGCAGCAGAGTTGGTGGCTGAGGAGTTGAGATTAGCGCAAGAAGCGTTGAGTAGCATTACGGGCGAGTTTACGCCGGATGATTTACTGGGTGAAATCTTCAGCAAGTTTTGCATTGGTAAATAAACGCTAGCCAAACAAAAAGGCGCATTAAGCGCCTTTTTAGTGTTATTACTTATTTAACAAAACTGGCTAATAAGTTATATTTTTCAGCCAGCAAATAATAAAATACCAGACGAGACTTCATGCGATCGTCTTTCATTTTCGCACAAACTTCTTCAATAGCTGCATCCAGTGCCGCATCCGCTTGCTTTAAACCCAGTTTTTTCTTTAGGAAATTTTCGCGCACAGTGGCTTTTTCGGCCGCATCACCGCAGGATACGTTGCGTGAGTCTTGTTTTGACAATACTAGCGCATACGTTCTTGCCATGCCTTGCAAAGCACCTTCATGCACAGATGAAGTATATTTTGCTAGCGTATCTTTATATTCTTGAATATCGGCCATCGTTTTCTCCTAAACTAATGAGTAATTAAAATTTTTAGTTGTCGCCACGTAAGCGTTCACAATTACAGGCACTACAATTGATAATGCGTAAAATACTACGCATTTGCCATCACTACTATAGGCGTGTATTCACCTATTCGTCAATAGTTTGCCATGTAAACGATTGTGATGTTTCACGTGAAACATCTTGTGGGGAAGACAGGCGGACTCATGTTTGCATAAATTGCAACTTATTATAAGTAACCGAAGCTAGTTTAAATATAATCGGCAAGAGAGAACACCGCTTATAAGGTAGCGCTTTGGTTTGATGCCTAATAACGATGTTATTAGGCGCCCTGAAATAGAAGTCTGGCAAAATTGTTTCACGTGAAACCTTGTAAAGTTCATTATTAACTGGTTTTACGCCTCTGTTTTTAAATGACTTAAGCCCGTCTTTGCAGTAAAATCTCTTTCTTTGCCAAATTTAAGTCTGAAACCATGCAATTTCCTGATATTTTTGATGTGATTGTGGTCGGCGGCGGTCATGCCGGTACAGAGGCGGCCATGGCGGCTGCACGTATGGGGCAGAAAACGCTGTTGCTTTCACACAATATTGAGACGTTGGGACAAATGTCTTGTAACCCTAGTATCGGCGGCATCGGCAAGGGCCACCTGGTTAAGGAGATTGATGCGCTTGGCGGTGTAATGGCGCAGGCAACCGATATTGGCGGCATCCAGTTTCGCATTTTAAATTCGTCCAAAGGCCCGGCAGTTCGTGCCACACGTGCGCAGGCAGACCGTATTTTATATAAAGCGGCTGTTCGACATAAATTAGAAAACCAGCCCAATTTGTGGCTGTTTCAACAGGCGGTAGACGATATTATTTTGGAGGGTGACCGTGCTGCGGGCGTGGTTACGCAAATCGGTTTGCGTTTTAAATCCAAAAGTGTGGTGTTGACTGCTGGTACATTTTTGGGCGGTTTGATCCATGTTGGCTTGCAAAACTATAGCGCAGGCCGTGCCGGTGACCCGCCGGCTATTAGTTTGGCTGCGCGCCTGCGTGAGATTGGTTTGCCGGCCGGCAGGCTTAAAACCGGCACGCCACCACGTATTGATGGCCGCACCATAGATTACAGTGTGATGTTAGAGCAGCCTGGCGACAACCCTGCGCCGGTATTTTCCTTTATGGGCAATGTGGCGCAACATCCACAGCAAGTACCCTGCTGGATCACGCATACCAATGAGCGTACGCATGACATTATCCGCAGCGGCCTTGACCGTTCACCGATGTATACAGGCGTGATTGAAGGTGTAGGCCCGCGCTACTGTCCAAGTGTGGAAGATAAAATCCACCGCTTTGCCGACAAAGAATCGCATCAATTGTTTTTAGAGCCTGAAGGCTTAACCACCAATGAGATTTACCCAAACGGCATTTCCACCAGCTTGCCGTTTGATATTCAATTGGCATTAGTCCGCTCGATTAAAGGCTTGGAAAATGCGCATATCCTGCGCCCGGGTTATGCGATTGAGTACGATTACTATGATCCGCGCAGCTTGAAATCCAGCCTGGAAACTAAAAGCGTACAGGGTTTATTCTTTGCTGGCCAAATCAACGGTACTACCGGCTATGAAGAAGCGGCCGCACAAGGCTTATTGGCAGGCGCCAACGCCGCTTTATATGTACAAGGCAAAGAGAGCTGGTGCCCTGCCCGCGACGAAGCATATTTAGGTGTGTTGGTCGATGACTTGATCACTACGGGTGTCACAGAGCCATACCGTATGTTTACATCACGCGCGGAATACCGTTTGCAATTACGCGAAGATAACGCCGATATGCGCCTAACCGCCAAAGGCCGTGAGCTAGGATTGGTGGATGATGAGCGCTGGGCCGCCTTTGAGAAAAAACTGGAAGCGGTATCGCGTGAACAAGAGCGCCTTAAAAAGACTTTTGTGCAAGTGGCCACTGATGATGTTTCACGTGAAACACAGGCCGCGATTTTGGGTAAACCTTTAGAGCACGAATATAGCTTGTTTGAACTGTTACGCCGCCCGGAAGTAAGTTATGAAGGCATGCTAAGCCTGGGCGAATTGGGCATGGGTGAGCTAGATGATTCCGTGCGCGAGCAGGTTGAGATTGCCGCGAAATACCAAGGTTATATCGACCGCCAAAAAGACGAAATCGCCAAGCAAAAAGGCAGTGAAAACATTAAATTGGGCGATGTGGATTATGCCGATGTGCATGGCTTAAGTATTGAGGCGCGCCAAAAACTGCTACAGCATAAGCCAGAAACCATTGGCCAGGCCGGCCGTATTTCGGGAATCACCCCGGCGACCATTTCCCTATTGCTGGTGTATTTAAAGCGCAAACATAAAAAACAAGCTAGCCAAAACAGTATCAGTTCTGACACGCAAGCGGCATGAGTCAGGCAGCATTATTAGCGCAAGGCATTGCCGACATGGGTTTGGTTGTGTCGGAAGAAGCCCAGCAAAAGTTGTTAGCGTATTTAAGCTTGCTACAAAAGTGGAATAAGGTATACAACATGACGGCGGTGCGCGATCCACTGGAAATGGTGACGTTGCATTTGCTGGATAGCTTGAGTGTGTTGCCATACGTCAATAGCAAAAACATATTGGATGTAGGTAGTGGTGGCGGCCTGCCGGGTGTCGTATTGGCGATATGCAAGCCTGAGTTGCAAGTCACCACTATTGATACTGTGCAGAAAAAAGTGATTTTTATGCGCCAGGTCAAAGGTGAATTGAGTTTGGATAATTTAACACCCGTGCATGCACGCGTGGAAAATTTCCAGCCTGGCGAGCCATTTGAAACGGTGATATCACGGGCGTTTTCAGAGATTGCCTTGTTTTTGCAGTTAACCAGGCATCTGGTTGCAGAAAATGGGCAGTGGCTTGCCATGAAAGGTTTGATGCCTAAAGATGAATTAGAAGGGCTGCCGCTGGCACCAACACAGGTAATAGCTTTAAAAGTGGCAGGTTTGGATGCCGAACGGCATTTGCTAGTCTTTAATAATGTGTCTAATAATAGTTTACTTGGCAATACTTAAAAGCTTAAAGAATAATTGATGAAAATATTAGCGATTACCAATCAAAAAGGTGGCGTGGGTAAAACCACTACCTGTGTCAATTTGGCGGCCAGCCTGGCGGCACAGCATAAAAAAGTATTGCTGGTGGACCTGGATCCGCAAGGCAATGCCAGCACCGGTAGCGGCATCGATAAGGCGCATCTTAAGCACAGTATTTACCATGTATTGATTGGTGAAAAAACCTTAAAAGAAGTGGTGGTTAAGAGTGAAAAAGGCGGCTTTGATATCGCGCCTTCCAATCGCGAACTGGCGGGTGCTGAAGTGGAGTTGGTGAATGAACTGGCGCGCGAAATGCGTTTAAAGCAAGCGCTGGCAAAAGTGACGGATTATGACTATATATTGCTGGACTGCCCCCCTGCCCTCAATCTAGTAACGGTCAATGCCTTAACCGCTGCGGATACCGTAATGATTCCGATGCAGTGCGAATATTACGCCTTGGAAGGTTTGTCCGACCTGGTTAATACCATTAAGAAAGTGCGTGCACATTTAAACCCGAAACTGGAAATTGAAGGCTTGTTACGCACCATGTTTGATAACCGCAATATGCTGGCCAATCAAGTATCAGCACAATTGGTCAGCCATTTTGGCGCCAAGGTATACAAAACAGTCATTCCGCGCAACATTCGTCTGGCGGAGGCGCCCAGCTATGGTTTGCCTGTGCTGATGTATGACAAATCTTCCAAAGGGGCCGTGGCTTATTTAGACCTGGCCGCCGAAATTATCAATAAAAATCCGCAAACAATTGAGGCAAGTGTTCAAAATGGTTAAATTAAAAGGCTTGGGGCGCGGCTTAGATGCCTTGCTGGCAAATGATGAAGAGGTTGCAAGCGGCGATGCTTTAATGATGTTGAAAGTCGGTCAATTGCAGCCTGGCAAGTATCAGCCACGCTCTTATATGGATGACGAAGCGCTACGGACCCTGGCAGAATCGATTAGCAACCAGGGTATTATGCAACCGATTTTAGTCAGGAATATTGGCTCTGACAACTATGAGATCATTGCCGGTGAGCGCCGCTGGCGCGCTTCGCAAATAGCCGGTTTGGCGGAAGTGCCGGTGCTGGTGCGCGAGATCGCCGATGAAGCCGCACTGTCAATGGCCTTGATTGAGAATATCCAGCGCGAAAACCTGAATCCATTAGAAGAGGCGCAAGGTATCAAGCGTTTGATTGACGAATTTGCGATGACGCATGAAAAAGCCGCCAGCGCGGTTGGTCGTTCACGCGCGGCAGTTTCCAATCTTCTGAGGTTGTTAACATTAAGTGCACCTGTGCAGGCCATGCTGATGCATAACAAGCTGGATATGGGTCATGCCAGGGCATTAATCGGCCTGGATGCGGCGCAACAGATTATGCTGGCGAATAAAATCGTGCAGCAGGATTTATCGGTGCGCGACGTTGAAAATCTGGTGAAAAAACTGGCTCAAAACAGCCAGCCTGCCCCACAGAAAACCGCTGTGAACCATGACGTTTTAGCCTTGCAAAACACATTAAGCGAAAAAATCGGTGCCAATGTGAATATTTCGGCTAAACAAAATGGTTCGGGTACGCTAAAAATTAACTATACAAATTTAGATCAGTTGGATGACATTATTCGCATAATCACGCGCTAAGTGTTTCTTTTTGCGCGAAACTTATTGAATAACTTACAGTTATTGCTTGACTAAAAACGCGTAATAATTCAAAATCGCGGACTTTGCTGATAAGCCCATT
>JAZKEN010000089.1:0-4077 GCA_040387035.1 Pseudomonadota bacterium
AAATTATTAAAGCTGAGTTTGGATATCGGTGAAGACAAGCCGCGCCAGGTATTTGCAGGTATTAAATCCGCTTATGATCCGGCCACGCTGATAGGGCGCAATACTGTGATGGTGGCCAATCTGGCACCGCGCAAAATGAAGTTTGGCATGAGTGAGGGCATGGTGCTGGCCGCCAGTGATGAAAATGGCGGGCCATTTATTTTGTCACCGGATGTAGGCGCGCAGCCTGGTATGCGCGTTAAATAGTTGGCATGCTACTGTAAGAACATTCCTACATTGCTTTCAGACACAGCTTATTCGCTTATTTCTGTAACCATGTAAACTAGAGTTTGTAAGTAGCACTTGTTATTAACGATTTAAAATGATTAAAAAGGAACTCGCAATGAAATATATTCATGCTCCATTACTAGCAGTTTTATTATTATCGGGCCAAGCATTTGCAGCAGACAGCAACGCTAAAACCGCAATTGGCGGTGGCTTGGGCGCAGCCGCAGGCACAGCACTGGGTGGTGTGGTTGGTGGTAGCACTGGTGAAGTGTTAGGTGGCGCAGTAGGCGGTGGCTTGGGCGGCGCGGTTACAACTAAAGGTGAAGGCCAAGCGGGTGCCGTTATTGGTGGCGCTGCAGGCGGTGCCGGTGGCGCTTATGTTGGTCGTAAAGTAAGTGGCTCTGGTACGGGTGCTGTTGTTGGCGCAGGCCTGGGTGGTGCCGGTGGTGCAGTGGTTGGTAAAGTGATTGACGAACCAAACAGATCATCTGGCTCACGTAACGATTATGATAATAATCGTTACAATAAAAAACACAAACATAAACACAGGCACGGCAAAGGCCATGATAAGCATGATCATTAATTGATTCAGTGCTTAGCATGTGAATGCTGAAAACAAAAAAGCCCCGTTAAGGGGCTTTTTTGTTATTTCAAAACTTTAAAGATATATATTATTTCGCTTTTGAATCCGTTTTTGCAGTGGATTTCTTGGCATCGGCAGCCGCTTTTTTATCGGCTGCTTTTTTGTCAGCAGTCGCTTTTTTAGTATCTGCAGCGGCTTTTTTGTCAGCCTTAGCGCTATCTTCAGCCTTGTCTTGTTTAGCCTTAGATTCTTTTACTTCCTTGGCTTTTTCCTCTTTAGCTTTATCGGCTTTGGCGGCCTTCTCAGCTTTTACGTCTTTGCTATCAGCCGTTTTGCCTGCGCTAGCCGCTTTATCAGTACCAACCGACTTGGTCTCTTTAGCTTTGTCCGCTTTAGTAGATTTTTCGGCTTTAACTTCTTTGCTGTCTGCAATCTTGCCAGATGTAGCCGCTTTTTCAGTGCCAACTGATTTCGTCTCTTTGGCTTTGGTTTCTTTTACTTTCGAGTCTTTAGCCGTTGTTGCTTTGCTGGCTGCAGATGGTGCGGCAACGCTGGTTCTGCCGCTAACACTGACGTCTTTACGAACGTTTTTTAAGGTAATCTCACCCACGCCATCCACTTTTTCAAGCTCATCAACCGATTTAAAGCCACCATTTTTTTTGCGGTAATCAATAATAGCTTGTGCCTTAACTGGGCCAATACCTTCTAAAGACTCTAGCTCTTGCAGGGTGGCGGTGTTTAAGTTGACTGCGGCAAATACGTTAAAACTAAATGCAAGGCTAGCGAGTAAAGCGATTAGAATTTTTTTCATTTGTTTCTCCCTATTAAGTTTTCTGACAAGCATGGTCATCAACGCTAGTGTACTGTTTTAGCTGGATAATAACCAGTTTTTAGGCCTAATTTATAGACTGGATTTCTTGGTTGATGGCAACTAACGCATCGATTGGATTGCTCGCCTGCGTGATAGGGCGTCCAATCACCAGGTAATTGGCGCCCATTGCCAATGCCTGGGTTGGCGTCAATATACGCGTCTGATCATCTTTACTGGCAGTTGCAGGGCGTATGCCCGGCGTCACCAGCAGAAAATCCTGCGCCAGTCGCTGCCTTAATAATTGTGCCTCAAGTGCCGAGCACACAACGCCATGCAAGCCAGCCAGCTGGGTGAGTTTAGCCAAGTTAAGCACTTGGGCCTCAATGCTGCTCTCAATGCCAATTTCATGTAGATTGGTTTGGCTCATACTGGTGAGTACGGTAACAGCAATAAGGAAAGGCGAATGCTTGCTTTTATTAACGCCCTCTAAAGCAGCTTCCATCATGGCTTTGCCGCCGCTGGCGTGCACATTGAGCATCCAAACGCCCAGGTTGCTGGCTGCTTCACAGGCTTTTGCAACAGTATTCGGAATATCATGAAACTTTAAGTCTAAAAAAACCTGGAAGTTTTTGGCGACTAACTTTTCAACCAGTTGTGGGCCTGCGGCGGTAAATAGTTCTTTGCCAACTTTAAGTTTACACAGGCTTGGGTCTAGCTGGTTAACGAGATTAAGCGCGCTGGTGTAGTCGGCATAATCCAGCGCGACGATGATTTTGGAATCTAGCATTATTTAACTTTAAATATTTATTTTGGGTTGGATTTTTTAACCGTCATTTCACGGTTAATGGTCTCTGAAGGCTCTGCAGGCAATGATTCCCACGCATTACAGGCAGGGCATTGCCAGTGATATTGCTTGGCGCGGAAGCCGCACTGGTTGCAATGGTAAGCCGCACGATTGCCAATCGCGTTACGCACGGTTTGCTGCATCAGCTGCACGTCTTGGTTGCAGCTATCATCGGCCATTGCACGGGCTTGCAATAACTGGTCCAGGGTATTTAAGCTAGGTTGGCGGATTAACTCATTCCTCGCCAGTTTGGCTGCGCTTTCGGCGCCTTCTTCAATCAGCGTCGCCTCATACAAAACAGACATTAAGGACGGCAATTTATAGGTTTCAATATAGGTGTTTAATTGTGCTAAACCTTCTTTTAATTGGTCTGCCGCGCGGTAGCTCTTGAGCATTTTTCCCGCGACTAAACCTAAGTAATCCGGTTGTTGAAACTCAATACGTTTCCAATAAGAGATCGCCGTTTGGTGCTGGCCTGCGCTAGCTTCAATATCGCCCAACAGCACATTGGCGCGTATGCAATTCTTGTTAGAATCCAGTGCCAGTGCCAGCTGGCTATGCGCCGCATCTGCATTTTGTGCGATGATAAAATTCATCGCTAATTCACAATAGTATTGTGCAATCTCTACCCTGAAAGGCACACCGGATAAGCGTTCCAGCTCGGTTGCGGTGGTGATGGCTTGCGCCCATTCACGCTCACGCACGTAAATTTCCAATAAAGCGCGCAGGGCAGGCTGCTTATAGCGCTGGTCTTCCAAGCCCTTGAATAACTCTTCTGCACGGTCAAATAAACCTGCTTTCAGGTAATCTTGTGCCAGCTCTGCCTTGACGGCATTTTTTTGTGGCTCTGTCAGTTCTTTTTTATCCAGTAGATTCACATGCAGATTGATGGCACGATCGGTTTCACCGGTGCGCCTGAATAAACTACCTAAAGCAAAATGCAGCTCTAATGAATCGCTGTTGGCTTGTACCGCTTCGGAGAATGCTTCTACCGCTTTGTCATGCTGGTCGCCGATTAGAAAGTTAAGGCCTTTAAAGTAGGCAGCCGGCAGCGTGGTGGATTCAGATAACAGTTGCCTGATATCAACACGCGCAGCAATCCAGCCCAGTGTAAAAAAAAGCGGCAGCACTAAAAGCCACCAATATTCAAATTCAATCATCATGATTATTTGTACGGGTTATTCAATTTGTTTTATCTAGCCTCATTTTACCTAAGCTTAAGCGCTATGACTAATATATATATAGGCGTAAAAAAACGGTGCTTAAGTTTTAAGCACCGTTTTTAATGTTTCTAGCAAAAAACTATTTATGTTGCTGAATCAACGCGATCACGCAACTCTTTACCTGCTTTAAAGTGCGGTACATGTTTTGCAGGCACTTGCACTTTGCTACCGGTTTTAGGGTTGCGTCCTAAACGTGGCGGACGGTAATTTAAACTAAAACTACCGAAGCCCCTGATTTCGATACGTTCGCCAGTAGATAAGTTATCTGTCATCGCATCCAGGATGGCTTTAACAGATAACTCAGCGTCTTTCACAACCAGTTGTGGAAAACGCTCTGCTAATAAATTAA
>JAZKEN010000090.1:0-17341 GCA_040387035.1 Pseudomonadota bacterium
ACATATAAAGCACCAATCCCTTTGGGACCATAGGTTTTATGCGCACTAAAGCTCATTAAATCAACCGGTAACTTCTCTAAATCAATTGCTACTTTACCGGTGGCTTGTGCCGCATCCACATGGAATATCACATTGTTTTCGCGGCAAATATTGCCAATCGCTTCAATATCCTGGATCACGCCGATCTCATTGTTGACCAACATCACGCTAGCCAATACGGTGTCTGGCTGAATCGCTGCCTTGAACTTGGCTAAATCGACTAGGCCATTTGGTTCTGGCTGCAAATAAGTAGCCGTAAAGCCTACGCGCTCTAACTCGCGCACGGCATCGATCACCGCTTTATGTTCGGTCGCAATGGTCAGGATATGCTTGCCCTTGGTGGCGGCATAAAAATTAGCAGCGCCCTTAATGGCCAGGTTATTTGACTCTGTCGCGCCTGATGTCCATACGATTTCGCGCGGATCTGCACCGACTAATTTAGCCACTTCTTCGCGCGCGTTTTCAACCGCTTTTTCGGCTGTCCAGCCAAACGGATGGCTGCGTGACGCAGGGTTGCCATAATGCTCCGTCAGATACGGAATCATCAGGGCGGCTACACGCGGGTCAACTGGCGTGGTGGCAGAATAATCTAAATAAATCGGGTCTCTATCCATTTTAATAATACTTACTTTCTCAATGCTATTAAATTTGTCATTAACTGTTTTTAAGCTGCTACAGCCGTTAAGTTTCTCAATCTTGCCAATTCGCTTTCAAGTACCGTTAAAAATTGCTGCACTTGTTCTACCGTGTTTTGTAAACCAAAACTCACGCGGATGGCGCCGCGCGCAATATCCTTTTCTACACCCATCGCCAGTAGTACATGGCTAGGCTCTGTGCTATCGGATGAGCAGGCCGAACCGCTGGCAACTGCAAAGCCTTTACGATCTAGCGCCATCACCAGGGTTTCGCCTTCTATATTCTCAAAAGCAAAAAAGCTGGTATTGGGAATACGCTTTGCCCCATTCCCAAATAGCGTTGCGCCCAGTTTGCTTAAACCTGCCTCACATGTATCGCGCAAATGCTGCGTGTGCTGTGCAAATTGAGCCAGGTTTTTAACGGCCAATTCGCTCGCCAAACCAAAACCGACGATGGCAGCTACATTTTCGGTACCGCTACGCAAGCCTTTTTCCTGTCCACCACCATACAATAAAGGCTGAATATCCAGACGCTTATCCAAAACCAAAGCACCTGCACCCAGGGGTCCGCCGATTTTATGGCTAGACAGCGTCATCGCATTAACACCTAAATCGGCAAAATCCACCGCGATTTTACCTAAGCCTTGCACTGCATCGGTATGCATAAAGGCCTTGTATTGCTTAGCCAATCCTGCAATCTCAGCGATGTCCTGTATGACACCTGTCTCGTTATTCGCCAACATCACCGATACTAAATTAGTGGGGGCTGCTAGCAGATTAAGCAAGTGATACAAATCTAATTTGCAATCGGCATTTACCCCAACACTGTGCGCTTGCCATCCCCGTGATTGCATCGCCAGGGCAGGGCGCGACACGCATGGATGTTCCACTGCGCTGGTTAAAATCTGGCCACGGCGCAAACTGCTGGCTATACCATGTATCGCAAAATTATTCGCTTCCGTTCCACTTGCCGTAAACACCACCTGCGACGGATGCGCATTCACGGCATCAGCCACCTGCTCACGTGCGCGCTCAACAGCTGCGCGCGCAGTGCGGCCAAAGGTATGGCGACTGGTTGCGTTGCCGTGCTGTTCAACCATAAATGGCAACATCGCCTCAAGCACTTCTGGCTTAAGCGCAGTGGTGCTGTTATGGTCAAAAAATACATGGCTCATTTAAGCCGTCGCCTCTTCGCAAGTGCTTTGCGCACAGGGTTTACCCTGGCTGGCTTTAGATTGTAAGCCGCGTGGCGAAAAATGTACTTTGCTGCTGGCTGAGCCATTGGCTGCACCCGCATTATTTTGACGCTGGTTTTCTACCATGTCCGCCAAGGTCACGCCTGATAGATAATCTAAAATCTTATTATTGAGCGAGGCCCATAAATCGTGCGTCATGCAACGGCCTGTATCGTGGCAGTTTTCCTGGCCGCCACATTGGGTGGCATCGATTAGCTCATCCACCGCTGTAATAATATTGGAAACTGAAATCTCTGCATGTGCCTTTGCCACACGATAGCCGCCACCAGGGCCGCGCACGCTGGTTACCAAGCCTTGACGGCGCAAGCGACTGAATAATTGTTCTAAATAAGACAGTGAAATCGCTTGGCGCTCACTAATGCCAGCCAGGGTTACCGGGCGGCTTTCGCCCATATCACTCACTTCATTTAAAGCAAGATCCAGCATCGCTGTAACAGCAAAACGGCCTTTGGTAGTTAGTCTCATAAGTAAATGCAGTAAATAATCTTTATGTTCAGTTTAAACATCATAGCCCTAATTATATAATAACCTAGTATTTTAGTCAATTATTAGACCATCAAGTTCAGTGCTGGGCAAAGGTGATGGTTTAGTGTTTTTTAGAGGCAAAGGCTTCAGCCAATTCCGCATCGGCTTTGGTGTCGTCAATTTTAGCTAATTGTGCTTTTAATAAAGCCAGTTCAGCATCTTGTTTGGTCGCGTGGTCTAGCAGGCTGTGTATTGCTTTAGTGACGGGGTCATTATTGTCATCTCCCACCGCGTACGCACTAAAGCCAATTTTTTGCGCTGTTTCATCACGTTGTTTAGCTTTTTCTTCTTCTAAAATACGTGCAGGAATGCCCACCGCGGTGGCATTTTCTGGCACATCTTTTACCACTACGGCATTACTGCCGATTTTAGCGTTCTTGCCAATCGTAATCGGGCCAAGCACTTTTGCGCCAGCGCCGATCACCACGCCTTGCTCCAGCGTTGGATGGCGTTTGCCTTTATTCCAGGATGTGCCGCCCAGCGTCACACCGTGATACAGCGTACAGTCATCCCCAACCACCGCTGTTTCGCCGATGACTACTCCCATGCCGTGGTCAATAAACACGCGGTTGCCGATAGTGGCGCCAGGATGGATTTCAATACCGGTTAAAAAGCGGCCAATATGTGAAAACATCCGGCCAAGCCAATAAAACCGTGCCTGCCATAACCAGTGGCTAAAGCGATGCATGATCAGCGCATGTACGCCCGGGTAGGTGGTGAGAATCTCAAAATGCGTACGCGCCGCAGGATCGCGGTCAAAAACGATGGAGATATCTTCTTTAATATGGTTAAACATGCTTCATTTTTTGACGGCAAATTAAAATGATATTATGCCATAAAAGTGAATTGTTGACTATTTTAGTAGGGTTATTTTCAGCTTAAAGGGGTCGAATTTAAATGAGCTGCCGTTATATTTTTACCAGAATTTCATTTGCCAATTTTTCCATGCGATCAAGGCTGACATCGGCTTTCTGCAAAAAATCATCATCATATTGATTGGGGTTTGCCCAATGCCTGCCTTTGATTTGGCAGCGTTTGGCCAGTTTAGTGATGCCAATATCCTGCAGTTCAAAACCCAAGTCTGTCCAGCTTAGCGCCAAACGCGCTTCAATTTCATGGTTCTGTTTGCCGGTTTCCTGCAATTGGCGGATATACACCGCCGTTTCCCTTGAGGCTTTTATTACGCCTCTTAGCGCCTTCACGGATTGTTCTTTTCTGACCTTACTTGCACGGTCCAGATTGGAAAGCCAGGATTTGGTGTGCTTTAAAATTTCCCAGATCAGTTCTGAACCTAGTATATCCATGGCGTTGACCTAATATTTATTGTGTTTTCTTGGTTCCTGAGTCAAGGTTAAAACGCCTCTTAACAGGTTCACTTCTTCTTTTTCCAGCCTTGCACGCGCATAGATTCGGCGCAAACGTTCACTCAGTTTTTTAGGCGCGGCGGGATTCAGGTAACCGATATGCAGCAAGGTTTGTTCTAGGTGCGCATAAAAACCTTCTAATGCATCGTTAGTGGCCAGTTCGCTGGCCTCTGGCGCATCGATAACACCTTCTAAAATGGCCATGCGCAGTTCATAACACATGACTTGTACGGCGGCGGCCAAATTGAGAGAGGAATATTCAGGATTGGCCGGAATCATGGCCAGCATTTGGCAGCAATCCAGCTCGGCATTACTCAAGCCGCTCATTTCGGTGCCAAATACAAAGGCAATCGGCTGATGCACGGCAATCTTGCTGGCCTCAATCGCGGCAGTGCGTGCGCCAACCGTTTCGTGAGATAAATAGCGTTTCCTGGCACTCATGCCGACCGCGAATGCGCAGCCGGTTAGCGCTTCACTCAGGGTTTCAGTCACAATCGCACGTTCCAGCAAATCAGCCGCGCCGGTGGATAATGCCGTAGCGTGCGCATCCGGAAATTTATCGGGTTTGACCAGGTATAAATGCTTTAAGCCCATGGTTTTCATGGCGCGCGCGGCAGAACCGATATTGCCGGGGTGGCTGGTCTGGCATAACACAATACGAATATTGTCGAAAATAGTGTTTGGAATAATTGACTGGGACAATTTGGGTATAAGCCTATTAATGCTAAAATAGCATTTTAACAGCTCTTTAAAATTGTTTTCCGCTGATTTTCACCACAATTTTCAATATGCACATGGCTAACAGTCGGTGATGGTGGTGAATAAAGCGCAAGGCGTAAAATTGAATACTACTGCAGACATTACAGGCACAAAGTGCTATTCAATTTTGCAACGCCGCGATTTGCCATCGCCAGTATCGAATTTTTGACTTTAAGTAAAGATAACAAACATGCATCCAATGCTAATCAATGCAGTAAAAGCCGCGCGCGAAGCGGGCCGTATTATCAACAAAGCTTCTAATGACGTAGGTGCGCTGACCGTTCAAAGTAAAGACTTCAACGATTTCGTGAGTGAAGTCGATCGCTCAGCCGAGCAAGCGATTATTGATACCTTAAGATACGCCTACCCGGACCACGGTTTTTTGGGTGAAGAGAGCGGCAATACCAACCAGGAATCTGAAAATATCTGGATTATCGATCCGCTGGATGGCACCACTAATTTCTTGCATAACTTCCCTGTGTACTGCGTTTCTATCGCGCTGCAGCAAAAAGGCGTGCTGACACAAGCGGTGATTTACGATCCTATAAAAAACGATTTATTTACGGCTACTAAAGGCCGCGGCGCGTTTTTGAACGACAAGCGCATTCGCGTTGCCAATCGCAGCAAATTACAAGCTTCACTGATTGCCACCGGCTTCCCGTTTAAAGACTTTACACATCTGGATACTTATCTGGATATGTTAAAAGACATGATCAAAAGTACCAGTGGGATTCGCCGCCCAGGCTCTGCGGCGCTGGATTTGGCTTATGTGGCGGCTGGTTATACCGATGGCTTCTTTGAACTGAATCTATCGGCATGGGATATCGCCGCAGGTGGTTTGCTGGTGCAAGAGGCAGGCGGTATCGTCGGTGATTTTGAAGGTAACGAAAGCTGGCTCAGCACAGGTAATATCGTAGCGGCCAACCCAAAAGTATTCTCCCAAATGTTGCAAGTGCTAAGCCCGCATTTAACCAACGCTCAAAAAACGCAATTCGCTTAAAGCGCTGAATGCTAGCCAGCGTGTTTGAACAATACGTTGCGGATGCAGCTAATCCGCAACGCGCCATACATTTGATTGCGGATTTGATCGCAAAAATCCGGCCGGAAAAGCCGCAGCAAGTAGAAGCGGCAATCAAATCCATTCAGGCTTTGTGCCATCTGCTCAATCAAGACGCAGAAAAAGCGCAGTTGCTGCGTGATGCCATACTGCAGCTGTTAAGCGAACGCAAACCCATCTCCCTGTATTTAATTGCGCGCCATTCTGTGTTTACCGGTTTTTTTACCGAAATGCACAGGCGGCTATCGCACAAGTTTTTGCCGGAAGCGGTTGATTCTGCCTATTTAATCGATTTATTTGCGGTTTTTTTTACCAAAACCACGGACGCTGAATGGGTGTTGGCCATACCAGACGCGATTTGGCTTGAGTTGATCGATGCCTTGCGTTTTGAGGAGGCATCGCCAGAGTTAAAACAGGTTTGTCAGCAACACATGACCGCAGCTATACAGGCGCTTTCTTATCGGATCGCCGCTTTGGGTCTTGAGCCTGAGCTTTTGCGCAATTATCCGGAGCTTGAAGACCATAACTCGCCATTTATTGCGCAGCAGGAAGAGATAGCCGCATTCTTTAATCAGCATGCAGGCGAAATTGACCATATCCTAGTGATGCTGGATCAATGCAGCGCAATCGTGAGCAAAATTCGCCGCAACAGCGCGCAAACCGGTACCAGCATTCGCCTCACCAATTTGTTGCAGCGCATGTCGCAGCAGATTGCGCGTTTGGAAACGCTGCTGCATATTCTAAGCAAGCAAAGCCTGGTTGCCCTCGATTCAAATGCCAACTTGGAAAAAGTACATCTATTTAAGGAGTTGGTCTACGGCGAGTGCCACAAAAACGATGTAAGTGAACATTGGCAAGAGAATCTTGAAGTAATGGCGCTGAGGGTGACCGAAAACGCCAGCCGCACCGGTGAGCATTACATTACCAATAATCGCCAGGAATATTTTGCCCTAATGCGCTCGGCAATGGGTGCAGGTGTGGTGGTTGCCAGTATGAGCATGTTCAAGATTTTATTGGCCAAATTGCAGCTGGCGCCGCTTACCGAAGCCATTTTGTTTAGCCTGAATTATGGCTTTGGCTTTATGCTCATCCATATTTTACATTTTACGGTAGCCACCAAGCAGCCTGCGATGACGGCCGCCGCAATTGCCGCCAGTATTGACGCTGCCGATAGCAAGTCCAAGGAAATGAGTCATTTAATTGCTATGATTGCCAACACGGTGCGCAGCCAGATTGTGGCGATTCTGGGCAATGTGACATTGGCTATTCCCACTGCCATACTAATTGCCTGGGCATTTTTAACGATAACCGGGCAGCCGATTGTATCGCCACAAAAAGCACAGGAATTCTTAGCGGCTATCGACCCTTTAAAAAGCGGCGCCCTGTTTTATGCGGGCATTGCAGGCGTTTGCTTGTTCCTGTCGGGCTTGATCGCGGGCTATCATGATAATTTGGCTGTTTACAATAAGATTCCGCAACGCTTACGTGCGGTTAAGTGGCTGCAAAACTTGTTAGGAGTTCCGCGCTTAAACCGGGTGGCGATCTATATTGAAAACAATCTGGGTTCGCTGGCCGGTAATTTTTATTTCGGCTGCTTGCTGGGCGGCATGGGTGCGGTTGGCGTATTATTCGGCCTTCCGATTGATATACGGCATATCTCTTTTTCATCCGCCTTTGTTGGCTATGCCGCGTTTGCTTTGGATTTTATGCTGACATGGCAAACCGCTGCATACGCCGCTTTAGGTCTATTCCTAATTGCCTGCATAAACCTGACGGTTAGCTTTACGCTAGCGCTTTATGTGGCCATGAAATCGCGCAAAATCCGCTTCAAGCAATGGCGTATATTGCTGCGCCAGTTGGCTAGCAGGCTGAATCAGCAGCCAGCAGAATTTTTGATGCCGCCTAAAAATTAGGCTTCATTAATGAACGCTGGTGGATTCTTCGCTTAATGCACGATTCACCAAATCGGCCATTTTAAATAACTGGTCATCTTCGCTTAGCATCACGCGATTAAAAAAATCAGCCTTGTAAGCCTCATCGCTGGCCAGCTTTTCGATATCAAATGGTCCCATTACTCTTCTGCATTGCACTAAAAATTCGGCATATACAGCATATACGTCATGATTATTCATTTTAATTCATCCTTAATAAATTAATGAAGTTTGGTAATTAACTAGATTGCACAATATGTGCCAAATGAATGTGCTGATTAACTGGATGTTTTTATTGGTTATTTTTTAATTTCCTGCGCTCATTGATCTGCAAGGTGTCGAAAGTTTTACAGTTAATGATGAGAATTTGAACATCTGGCAAAGCCAATGCATGGCGGGTGTTAAAATATGCGCAAGTAAAAAATGAACGACCGCTGTTAAAATAATCAATTATTTAAGCCATTAAACAACTGTATATTCCACTATTGATAGAGCCGCCCATTGACCGACACAACTAAAGATAAGGCCGTAAACAGCCACACGCCAATGATGCGCCAGTATTTGGGATTGAAACAACAACATCCCGATATGCTGCTGTTTTACCGCATGGGGGATTTTTACGAGTTGTTTTTTGAAGACGCTGAAAAAGCGTCGCGCCTGCTTGGCATCACCCTGACGCGGCGCGGCAGCAGCAACGGCGAGCCCATCAAGATGGCGGGCGTGCCTTACCATGCGGCCGAGCAATATCTGGCCAAGCTGGCCAAAATGGGTGAAGCGGTGGCCATTTGTGAGCAGATTGGTGACCCCGCAACCAGCAAAGGGCCGGTGGAACGGGCTGTCACGCGTATTCTGACACCGGGTACATTAACCGATAGTGCCTTGCTGGATGAGACACGCGACAACGTATTGTTAAGTATCTGTTTTGGCGAGGGATTGATTGGCCTGGCACAATTAAACCTGGCTTCGGGCGCCTTTATTCTAAGTGAAATCGCCATCGGCCAGCTATCGCAAGAGCTGGCGCGCATCAATCCCGCCGAAATCGTGTGTGAAGATAGCCAGCACCACGCTGCGCAAATCGCCATTATTAATCAACACAAAGCCCCTAAAAAACGTTTAAGTAGCTGGCAATTTGATTTGGATAGCGCTATTAGCGGTTTAACCAAACAGCTCAATACGCGTGATTTGAACGGCTTTGGCTGTACAGACCTAAAGCCTGCAATCTGTGCGGCAGGCGCTTTACTGGATTATGTCAAGCACACGCAACGCGCCGCATTGCCGCATATTCATACCATTTGTGTTGCATCGACTGCCGAAACCATCCAGCTGGATGCCGCAACGCGCCGCAATCTGGAAATTGACATGACCTTGCGCGGCGAAGCGTCACCCACTCTGTATTCACTGCTTAACACCACGCAAACGGCCATGGGTGCACGTCTATTGCGTCACTGGCTGCATCATCCGCTGCGCGACAGGGGCTTGATTATAAAGCGCCATGATGCCGTGGCCGAACTGCTATCGATTACGAAGTACCGGCACTTACAAAGCACCTTAAAAGCGATTGGTGATATTGAGCGCATCAGCACGCGTATTGCCTTAAAAACAGCCAGGCCGCGCGATTTGTCAGGTTTGGCCGCCAGCCTGCTGCAGTTACCACTATTGCAAGCAGGCTTAATCTCTAGCAAAGCGATTATGCTGGAAACCCTGGCCGCCAATTTGCAGGCACCTTTGGCTGTGGTGGATTTGTTGAGTAAAGCCATCCAGCCGGAACCCTCATCTTTATTGCGTGAGGGAGGTGTGATTGCCAATGGGTATGATGCGGAGTTGGATGAATTACGCAGCCTGCAAACTAATCATGGTGATTTTCTATTGCAATTTGAAGCGGCGGAAAAAGCCCGTACCGGTTTGCAAAACTTGAAAGTGGAATACAACAGCGTACATGGTTTTTATATTGAGATCAGCCGTGCACAAGCCGAAAACGCACCGCCCGAATACCGCCGTCGCCAAACCCTTAAAAACGCAGAACGCTTTATTACGCCTGAGTTAAAAGCCTTTGAAGACAAGGTATTAAGCGCAAATGACCGTGCCCTGGCCCGCGAAAAAATGTTGTACGACCAGGTATTGGACCAGTTGATTCCATTTGTGGCTGCGTTGCAAACCAATAGCGGCGCGGTGGCTAGCCTGGATGTTTTGTGCTGCTTTGCAGAGCGCGCAGAAAGCCTGGATTATGTGCAGCCGCAGTTTACCCAAACGCAAGGCATTGAAATTGTTGCAGGGCGCCATCCGGTGGTGGAAAGTATATCGGTAGCCAGTAACGGGCAGCCCTTTATTGCGAACGATGTACTGCTTAATCCTTATCGCCAGTTATTGCTGATAACCGGCCCCAATATGGGCGGTAAATCCACATTCATGCGGCAAACGGCTTTAATCGTGCTATTGGCGCATTGTGGCTGCTTTGTGCCGGCAAATGCCGCTAAAATCGGCGAAATTGACCGCATCTTCACGCGAATAGGTGCTTCGGACGATTTGGCAGGAGGCCGTTCAACCTTTATGGTGGAAATGACGGAAACCGCCAATATTCTGCATAACGCCACTGATAAAAGCCTGGTTTTGCTGGATGAAATTGGACGTGGTACCAGTACTTTTGATGGCCTGAGCCTGGCTTGGGCAGTGGCTAAGCAATTATTGGAAAAGAATAAAAGCTATACATTATTTGCCACGCATTATTTTGAGTTAACGCGCATTGTGGATGAAGCCAAACAGGCAGCAAACGTGCACCTGGATGCGGTTGAGCATGGCCAGGGAGACAATAAAAATATTGTGTTTATGCACAAGGTGGAAGAGGGTGCAGCCCATATGAGCTACGGTATTCAAGTGGCGCAGTTGGCCGGTATTCCCAAGGCGGTAGTCGGTATTGCCAAGCGCAAATTAACGCAATTAGAAAATAACCAGATTGCGCAAAATAGCCAGCAGCCGGATATGTTTGTCAGCCATGCGCAACCCGAACCTGCCCCGGCACACCCTGTGCTAGAGGCTTTGGAAGAGATTCAGCCAGACGATTTAACGCCTAAAATGGCACTGGAATGGCTGTACAAAATGAAAAACCTGCTCTAGTCGGCTTAGTCGGGATAAAGGTATTTTATTACGACAGGCTTTATTAGGTAGCCTACTACCATCAATAAAATACCGGTTAGCAAGATCAGGTAGCGAAGCAATGCAGAATCGTGAAAGCCAAAATTTTCATCGACGAAATCATCAAAAGCAGTCGTTTCTGTGCCATCCCAAAACTCTTTGTAAGATTTGCCAGCTAAAACTTCGTCATCCACAAATTGTTGATAGTCTTTACCTAGCTTTACCAAGCTCACATTAGCCGGGTTCCAGGTATAGGCTGCATCAGAAAATTGTATGCTCGGCGTATCCAGTGTTTTGATACGCGTTTTATTAACTTCAACAAGGCTGTTGTCAGATTCATCCGCTTTAATGCTGGCCTCAAACTTGGTGCCTAGATAAAAATCCATCTTCAGCGTATTGACTGCCGGTTTTTTATTGATTATTTTCTTGGCAAAAAATTGGTAAAAGTCTTCACCTAGTGCGTTTTTAATCCAGGACTCATTTTCAGGTATGGCAAAAACCCTCGCACTATCTTGAATCGTAGAGTCGATTGCTGGGCTTATCAATTCTTGTATATTTAACGCCAAGGTATCTACTTGTTTATCAATTGCAGTAGCATTGGCTAAGCAATTAGCGAAGTAGAAAAGCATTATAAAGCCAATAAAGAAGCGCTTGAACATAATAAGAGCCCAAATTTGAGCTCGTATTTAAGCATCTAAACTAGCGCATTGATATGACCCACCCGGGTAAATCATGTAAAGAATGGTTAAGTGAAAAGCAAAACGCCTATCAATAAGTTTTTGTACTTATTGATAGGCGTTTTGTTAATGGCTTTTTGACCAGTGCCTTGTTTTACAAGGTTTTTAGTGGTGATGGCCGCCTGCGCCGTGCACGTGCTGGTGTGTCACTTCTTCCTTATTTGCGGTGCGCACATCGGTAATAGTTGCTTTAAACAATAAGCGCTCGCCCGCCCAAGGATGGTTGCCATCCACTACTACTTTACCATCTGCAATTTCGGTAACGGTGTATAAGATCACTTCGCCTGTTTCGTCTTCACCTTCAAATTGCATGCCCACTTTTAATTCCGCAGCCGGGAAAGCGCTGGCAGGTTCAATTTGTACCAACTCTTCATCGTAATCGCCGAACCCATCCACTGGCTCTAAATTCACCTCAACGACATCACCTACATTCTTGCCATGCATGGCTTCTTCCACTTTTGGGAAAATATTGTCGTAACCACCATGCAGGTAGGCAACTGGCTCTGTGCTTGATTCCAGCACTTCGCCATCGACGTTTTTAAGTTCGTATGTCATGGTGACAACGGTGTTCATTGCGATTTGCATAGTCATTCCTAAATTTTAAATGTGAATATTTTAATCTAAATAGGCAGCAATTGTTTGACTAATTGCAGTTAAATGTGTGAATGGCGTTGTCGCCATTGCCATGGCGGAGTTGGGTTTTTGCGCCGCCAAAGCCCGATTTTATTGGTTCTAGCTGCCTGCTCAGCAAGGTCTAAGGTAAAGTCCATTGAATAGCGCCGGTTAAACCAGGCATGTCCGTTGCTAATCATAAATACACTGACATCTTGATTGTTGCAGCTCAGTTTACCCAAATTGCGCCGGTATTTATCAATGCCGGATAATGAAACCTTTATATCGGCGTTTTGACATAGTTTCGCCAACGCACGGCGCGCCGTTTTGCCATAAGATTGATTGCGCTCAGGTGCATCAATGTCCGTCAAGCGAAGTTTGTATTCACTGAATCCTTCCTGGATTTGCACAGTATCGCCATCATAAAAATGGATAATCCTGGGACTTAAATCGTCAGCGTGTGCGCTAGTGGCTAAGCTAATAAAGGCGTATAAAAATACAGTTTTTAAAACGTAAAATCGCAAAGACTTGCTCTATTAGTATTGGTTATCTAAAAGGCTGGAGTAATTATTAGGGCTTAGCACCGTGGGGATGGCCTCATTTAACAGCTCCGGGTAATCCTTGCTGTAATGCAGGCCGCGGCTTTCATGGCGCTCAATCGCACATACAACAATCAACTCGGCTACCTGCAACAAATTACGCAGCTCGATTAAATCGTTACTCACCCTGAAATTACTGTAGAACTCATTCACTTCATCTCGCAGCATATGAATGCGGTGTAGCGCACGGCTCAGGCGTTTATTGGTGCGCACAATGCCTACATAATTCCACATAAAGCGTCGCAATTCGTTCCAGGTGTGCGTGATCAATACTTCTTCATCGGCATCGGTAACACGGCTTTCATCCCAATGGGGCAATGGGCGAAAGCCTTGATCGGGGGCACTTAATATGGCATTTGCCGCAGCTTGGCCAAATACCAGGCATTCTAATAATGAGTTGCTGGCTAATCGATTCGCCCCATGCAAGCCTGTGCAAGCCGTCTCGCCAATCGCATACAAACAGGCAATATCGGTGGCACCTGTGGCATCCGTCATCACGCCGCCGCAACTATAATGCGCAGCCGGCACCACGGGAATGGGCTGCTTGGTAATATCAATGCCTAATTCAAGGCAGCGCGCGTAGATATTAGGAAAGTGTTCCTGAATAAATGCTGCAGGCTTATGTGTGATGTCCAGGTACACGCAATCCAAGCCTCGTTTTTTCATTTCAAAGTCAATCGCGCGCGCCACCACATCGCGCGGTGCCAGCTCTTCACGCTCATCATGCTCCGGCATAAAGCGTGTGCCGTCTGGCAGTTTTAACAGCCCCCCTTCGCCGCGCACCACCTCACTGATTAAAAAAGACTTGGCATGCGGATGGTAAAGGCAGGTCGGATGAAACTGGATAAATTCCATATTGGCAACGCGGCAACCTGCGCGCCAGGCCATGGCGATACCATCACCGGTGCTGACGTCCGGGTTGGTGGTGTATAAATACACCTTGCCGGCGCCGCCTGTTGCTAAAACGGTCTGGGCGGCGGCAATCGTCATCACGCGCCCATTGCTGTTATCCAGAATATAAGCGCCCAGGCATTGGTCGTTTGCCGTATTTTTGTCTAGTTTTTTTGCAGTCACCAAATCAACTGCAATATGATTTTCCAGTATCGTAATATTGGCGTGCTCACGTACTTTTTGCGCGAGGGTTTTTTGTACCGCTTGACCGGTGGCGTCGGCAACATGCACAACACGCCTGTGGCTATGACCACCTTCGCGCGTTAAATGAAAGTTGCTGTTATCGGCTTCACGCGTGAATTCAACGCCTTGATTGATCAGCCATTCAATCGCCTCAAAACCCTGGGTGGCGACCATGCGCGTGACTTCCACATCACAAAGCCCGGCACCTGCGATCAAGGTATCCTGGATATGCTCTTCAACCGTATCGTCGCTATTGAGTACGGCTGCAATGCCGCCTTGCGCCCAGCTGCTGGCGCTGTCTGATATCTCACGCTTGCTGACCAGGCACACACGTTTAGTATCGGCTACCTGTATAGCCATGGTGAGGCCAGCTAAACCGCTGCCGATAATAAGCACGTCAAATTGTTGTGGCATAAACTAGTATAAATGAATGAACTAATAAGAGTTTATCCGTGTCTTTCACCATAAGCTAGCAATATAAAAATGTGCATTGTAGTCGCAAAAAGTAACGCGTTATTCTGGAGGATGCAAATGTTACAAACGAGTAAAATTGAGGCACTATCCCGTTCTAGTTTCGTAGAACCCGCAACGCAGGCGTATAATGTGGGCTATAAGACGAATCAAAATGGGAGTGGTCTATTAATGGCTGATAAGCCAATCAACACAGCAGTTGCAGGAACACGCGAACTTGATCAGGTGTTGGTAGAACGTGCACAGCAAGGCGATAAAAAGGCATTCGGGATGTTGGTGGAAAAATATCACCGCAAACTGGGTCGTTTGCTATCGCGCATGATTCGAGATCAAGCAGAGGTAGAAGATGTGGTGCAAGAATCTTTTATCAAAGCGTATCGTGCTTTGCATAACTTTAGAGGTGACAGTGCGTTTTATACCTGGTTATATCGCATTGGCATCAACACGGCTAAAAACTACCTGGTTTCAATGGGTCGCAGGCCGCAGGTAATGCAAGATGTTGAAATTGAAGACGTAGAGAATTTTGAAGACGGCAATGAAATGCGCACCATGGAAACGCCAGAAACCGCCATGATGACCAAGGAAATTGCACAGACGGTGAATGACACCGTGGCAAGCCTGCCGGAAGAATTGCGTACAGCGATTACCTTGCGCGAATTGGAAGGCTTAAGTTATGAAGAAATCGCAACGCTGATGCAATGTCCAATCGGCACCGTGCGTTCCCGCATATTCAGGGCGCGCGAAACAATTGCATTGAAATTGCGCCCATTGTTGGATACGCCGGACGGTAAGCGCTGGTAAAAAAACAAGGTAGCTATTCAATCATTTTTAGATAGTATTTTTTAAATGCTATAGAGTTAGAGGTAAATAATGAAAGACCAATTATCTGCATTAATCGATGGTGAGTTTGATGTTGAAAGTGCTGAGCATCTGATTAGGTCGGTAAAATCAGGCGGTGAATTGCAAGACTGCTGGCAGCATTATCATCTGATAGGTGATGCCATGCGCAATGAAATGGTTTTAAGCCATGATTTCAGCACGCGGGTCATCAATGCTTTAGGCCGGGAGCCTGCAGTGTTGGCGACACCGGCCATTGCAGAAGTCGCTAAAACCCAAGCAGGTTTTTTTAAATCCCATCAGTTTTGGTCGGTTGCGGCTTCGGCAGCGGCTGTCATGTTTGTAGGCGTCATGGTTTTACAACAGCAACTTAGCAGTGCGGAAGATTCTGCACCAATTGAAATTGCACAAAGCATGCCGCTGGAGTATTTGGAAGCGCACCATGCCGCAGCACCAAACGGCGCCGCGTACTACATACAGAACGTGAGTCATCTAGGCGCAGGACAATAGCAGCAATGTTCAAAACAATTTCAGCGATATTGCTAACCTTTATTGGATTGGCTGGTTTTAGTAATGCCAGTAACGCCTATGAAGATGCCTGGATGGTGTTGCAAAAAGCGGCTTTTGCGGCACGCGAGCTTAATTATCAAGGAATTTTCGTTTATCAAAATGGTAATCAGGCACGTTCGGTGCAAATTACGCACATGAACAATTCGGGCCAAGAGCTCACGCGTAATATGATCTTGGATAACCAGACAGTGGCTGGCAAATCACAAGCAAAACAGCCACGTGAAGTATTCAGCCAAGGCAGTGACATTGTTATTTTCCATCCTAAAAACGATAAAGTTATTATCGAAAAACGACGCGGCCAGAACTTGTTTCCGGCGATGTTGCCTGTCAACCTGGAGTCTTTAAAAGTCAGCTACACGGCGCGCATAGGCATGCTGGACTATGTGGCAGGGCGGCAAGCGCAAATCATTGACTTGATTCCTAAAGACGCTTATCGATACAGCTACAAGATCTGGACAGACACCGAATTTGGTTTACTGGTAAAAATGACGTTGCAGAATGAAAAAAATGAAACGCTAGAGCATATTACGTTTCAAGAGTTAAGCATGTTGAATTCGCACGATTTAAACTGGTTTCAGCCATCCATCGATTTAAGCAAAAAGTACGAAATGGAAGATGCGGCATTGCTTAATCGCGTGCACACTGACTGGATTGTGGCAGAGCTACCGCCGGGTTATATTAAGGTTGATCATATTGAGTTTATGGCCAACGGCAAGACCAAACCCATTAACCAGATGATTTTTTCTGACGGCATAGCGTCTGTTTCGCTATTCATTGAGCCGATAGTTAAAGGTAAACGCCCGAAAATGGGACATCATTTGATTGGCTCAACACATATTTGCGCTAATATTGTAGAAGGCTACCAGGTAATGGTGGTAGGCGAAGTGCCGCTGGCAACCGTACAGCAAATTGCAAAAGCGGTTAGTTTTAAAAAGCAGACCGCTTCAAACCGATAATACAAATATTCCAAATAGTTGGTGAGTCACAGCATGATAGAAGAGCGCGCCGTAATCCTTTCAGTCAGTCCCGATAGCCATAATCTTAGCGATTCTATAGCCACCCTTGAAATTGAACGCAAAACCGCTTGTGGTTTATGCGGACAAACACGTGGCTGTGGCAACTCTATTTGGGGAAAGTTATTTTCACACCAATCAACCGCATTCAAAGCGCAAAATCGTATCAACGCAAAAGTGGGTGATAGCGTTATTGTGAGTATAAACGAACGCGCATTACTTAAAAGTGCGCTTTTGCTTTATATACTACCTCTTGCAACCATGATAATTGGCGCCATATTAATGAATGGGGTCATGCCTAATAACGCGGCTGCAATGCTTGGTGCCTTAGCTGGCTTGGTGCTTGGGTTAGTCTGGGTTAAAGGGCACACCACTGCCAGCGCTTATTTTTTGGAGCAACAACCGGTTATTTTGAGAATGGCAACCCAAGAGACGGAAATAAAATTTTCATAATGCTTTGTTACTTTATTGCTTTAATTTAAATTTTTTAATAAAAATTCACTGCTTATTTTTCAGTTATTCGAGGAAATTAGATGTTAAAAAAATGGATTGCTACTACAGTATTGAGTGTCGTATTTCTGTCCAACCCCTTAAGTCAAGTTGCAATCGCCAAGGATTTGCCGGACTTTACAGAGCTTGCTGAAAAGCATGGCGCAGAAGTGGTTAATATCAG
>JAZKEN010000091.1:0-2203 GCA_040387035.1 Pseudomonadota bacterium
TTCGGTGCAGTGGTGAGCTTGTTGCCAGGTAAAGATGGTTTAGTACACATCTCACAAATCGCACATCAACGCGTCAATGCGGTGAGTGACTTTGTAAAAGAAGGCGATATCGTTAAAGTGAAAGTAGTGGAAATCGATGACAAAGGTAAAGTGCGCCTAAGCATGAAAGCCTTGATTGATGCACCAGTGAAAGAAGAAAAGACTGTAGAAGCTGACGAGTAAGTTGGCTGGATAAAAAAGCCCGCGCAAGCGGGCTTTTTTATTGCTTTAATTTGGGGATAAATCAGGAACGGGCTTTTACTTCAAGCAAAATGGCTGATTTAAGGCTTTTTTCTAAGACATAACCTAAAGGTTAGTTTGGCCGAAAACAAATAGCAAATTATTTGGCTACTTGTTTCTCACGCATTTCGTCCAGAGTTTTGCAGTCAATGCATAATGTAGCAGTTGGGCGTGCTTCTAGGCGCTTTAAGCCGATTTCTACACCGCAACCCTCGCAGTAGCCGTATTCGTCTGCATCAATATTGCGCAAGGTTTCATCGATTTTTTTAATCAATTTGCGTTCACGGTCACGATTGCGTAATTCTAATGCCATGTCAGATTCTTGGCTGGCGCGATCATTCGGGTCAGCGAACATGGTGACTTCATCTTGCATCGTGTGCACAGTTTTGTCGATATCGTGACTTAAATCAGATTTCCAGTTATTTAAAATAGCGCGGAAATGATTAAGCTGGTTTTTGTTCATGTATTCCTCATCAGGCTTGGGCTGATAAGGGGTAAATGTTTTAATAAGGGTTTCTGCCATGTTTTATCCAGCTACTTTTATAATAAAATCAGTTACTTGAGGAAGTTAAAACAAAAAATTAAAATGGGTATACATTGAAATTTTCAATCGCGCGAGTGTACACCTATTGCGCTAGATATGCAAAATTTGAATGTAAACAGCCTTAAGCTTGCTTTTCGCTCAACTCCAGGGCTAGTAATGTATTTTCCATCAGCGTTGCCACTGTCATTGGGCCCACGCCACCAGGCACGGGTGTAATGTAAGAAGCGCGTTCTTTTGCGATATCGAATTCAACATCGCCCGAAATTTTGCCATCGGCCAAACGGTTGATGCCGATATCAACCACAATCGCACCCTTTTTAATCCATTCACCCTTGATTAAACCGTATTTGCCTACTGCAGACACCAATAAGTCTGCTTTATTGATGTGCCCGGCCAAATCTTTGGTGTGACGGTGGCAACTGGTGATAGTACAGCCTGCCAGTAGCAGCTCTAGCGCCATTGGACGGCCTACATGGTTGGATACACCTACGATTACCGCATCCAGCCCCATCAGTTCAATATTGTAGGCTTGCAATAGCTTGATGACCCCAAACGGCGTGCACGAACGTAAGCCCGGCTGGCGAACCGCCAGTTTGCCGATATTGTAGGGGTGAAAGCCGTCTACATCTTTTAGCGGGCTGATACGTTCTATCAATAGGTCTTCATCAATATGGCTGGGTAATGGCGATTGCACCAGGATACCGTCTGTTGTTGAATCGGCATTTAATTTGTCAATCAATGCAAATAACTCTGCTTGAGAGGTCGTCGTAGGTAAATCATAAGCAATCGACTTAATCCCTACTTTTTCGCAGGCGAAACGTTTATTGCGCACATAAATCGCTGATGCAGGGTCTGCACCGATCAATACAACGGCAAGGCAAGGTGCGCGTTTGCCGGCACTAATGCGGGCAGCTACCCTTGACTGAATACTGTTTAATAAATCCTCTGCAATTGCTTTGCCGTTGATAATTTGTGCTGTCATACGTGTAATTTAAACAATTATTAAAAATAAAGTGACATTTTAACATATTAGAATTGACCAAAAGGCCGTATTGCGCTATATTTCTGCCTCTTCGGCGTGTAGCGTAGCCTGGTAGCGCGCCTGCTTTGGGAGCAGGATGTCGGGAGTTCGAATCTCTCCACGCCGACCAATTACTTTAGCAGTAAAAATAAAGTGGTCTTCCCTTTTAAGTTAGTGCTTCAAACGTGTAACCATCTGCCCGTAGCTCAACCGGATAGAGCACCAGCCTTCTAAGCTGGGGGTTACAGGTTCGATTCCTGTCGGGCAGACCAAATCTGTTTGTAGTTTCAAGATCTCGTTTCAATGGTGGCTGTAGCTCAGTTGGTAGAGTCCAGGATTGTGATTCCTGTTGTCGTGGG
>JAZKEN010000092.1:0-4064 GCA_040387035.1 Pseudomonadota bacterium
AGCGCATGTTGACGCCAGTCGGCTAAAAGACGGTCACTCATTGAGTTTTTCCTAAGATGTAATAATTAAGATGTAATAGTTTAGATGGCTAGTAAATAGAGTTTATACGATTTAGTACAGTTAATTTTGAAACAATTTATTAACAATATAAATGAATTTTTATAAAGTGTATACAGGTTTGTATACTTTTGCCGTGTTTATGATTTTTTCCGGCTATTAAATCGTTTGTTCAGCTGAAACTTCATCTCTGCAAGATAGCCTGTCAGCACTAACAGCAATGCGATTGTGGCAAATAACCAATTTAATGGAAATTTGGCGCTAAACTGGATGTTGGATGGCAGTTGGTTTATTGCCGCGATAAATGCTTCAGCGGAGCCGGCTTTGATATATTTTGCGCCAATATCGGTGCTTAATTCTTTCAAGTAGTCTTCATCTAGCCTGGATAAATAATACTCATAGGGGTCGGTAGCAATTGAATTGTCCCTGCCGCCATGATGGCCTTCATCCACATTTGAGGCTGGGTTGAGTTTGATGGCATCGCTAGACCAATAGCCGATCACTTCATTTTTGGCATTCAGCTTCGGTATGGGCGTAGGCTTGTTACCACCCAGGCCAATCAACAGCAAAGAATGCTTATCCTGCCATTGGGACAGGCTGACTTTGGTGAAAATGTTCAGCGGTGCGGCCTCCTGGCCGTCGGTCATAAAAATGACTTGTGCTATGTCATCGCCGCTGGTTGCCAGCAGTGATTCAATCGATAACAGGCCTATGCGTATATTGCTATTGCCTTGCGATGCCATGCGCCAATCCATATGGTCTATCGTATCCCAAAGCACGTGGTAATTGGCACAGCTTTCTATGGGGGTATAAAGTAGTGTGGCAGTGGTTTTAAAAAACACACCTAAACCGACCTGCGATCCACAGGGGAGATTCTTTACCGTATTTTTCAATAGATACTTGCTGTATTCCAGGCGGCTGATTGGCGTGCCGGATAAGAGCATATCCGGCACGTTCATACTTTGTGTCACATCAACAATAAAAAGAAAACTTTTCCGCTGTTGCTGGATATTGATATAAGGCTTGCCTATTGCAACCAACAGGCAAATCAGCGCACCGCACAGGCAAATCGTTTCATGATGCTGTTTAATGCGGGCTATAAAGCGCATAGGCATAATCGTTTGCTTGCGTTGAAACCGATGGTTTATTCTTTAAAAGTGGATTTAAGGATAACAACCGCACCTTTGCCAAAACCATAACTAGTGACGATAAGGCTGGCATATAAATACACTTGAAAAGCTAACGGCGGCGGTACTTTCGGATTATCCAGCACAGGAAAGATGGCCATTAATAAAAAAAGGCTGGAGTTGGTAAATGCACCGATAACCATTGCCCAGCGTACGCTGCTCGGCAGCGGTATTTTCGCTGAGTAGTAACCCAGGATAAGTGCGCTCATCAGTAAGAAGTCGATATGTGCTTGCAGTAAACGCGTGAACTTGCCGGCAAATAGGTTTTTCAGCAGCCCAATCTCAAGGCTCAAGCCCACCATGCACCATGCCAGTAACAGCGCCATCAATATCCATAACGCCGCCCCGCGAATCAGCACCAGATTGCCAGCATGATTGTCTGTTTTTTGCATCATTACTCCCGTCAGTAGTTTTTTTGCAGTGTAATTTTGCTGGGTTTACTATGCTGTGTTGAAACGGCGCAATCATTTGACTGAAACGGTGGTTCGATTGTTTACAGCTTAAATAACAACTTTTAACATGTTTGTTATTGCTATCAAAACAGATGAAGGCTAAGGTTTAATACAAATGAACAAGCATGCGAAACCAGACATGGAATTAAATTTGGCCGGTGAAAAAAGCATCATGAACAACAAGGGTTTGATGCTTTCAACCGCAAATGTTCTGGCCGAAGACAGGCGTGATTGGTTGCAGGAAATGATTTGCCAGGAATACGCACGCGTCGAAATAACGCCACCGACCAACCAGGGTTTATTTAATGAAACACTACTGCACGAGTGGGAAAAATTGCGCTTATCAGTCATCAGGTCGCACGGGCTGACGCTTGAGAGGCTGCCACGAGAGCCTCATAAAAACAGCCAGGATAACTATTTAGCCGTCATCCTGGTTTCTGGCCATTATTTAATGGAGCAGGATGGAAAAGAGGTTTTTTTAGAGCCAGGCGATATAACGATTTATGATGCCACCAGGCCACATCGTATCTACTCATCTACAGGTTTTTCCAAGCTTATAGTGACCGTTCCGCGCGCGATGATGCGCGACAGGCTGGCGGGGGTGGAATATTGCACAGCATTGCAAGTATCCGGAAAGTCAGGCATGGGTGCCGTTGCATCAAGCTTTGTGCAATCGGCAGCAAGGCAAGCTGAGAATATGCGGCCTGCCGAGTTCTCTGCGCTAGCGGGGCAATCGCTCGATTTATTGACACTGGCGCTCACTTCAGTGCGTCCACAGAATTTTAATCTTTCACGCAGCCGTTCGGTTTCACTGAGGTTGGTTAAAGATTTTATAGAGCGCTATCTGGCAGACTCATTACTGGATACCGCCATGATAGCCACAGGAACACATCTATCCGCGCGCTATATCAATGATTTGTTCAGGGATGAAAACACTTCGCTGATGCGCTATGTATGGGCGCGTAGGCTTGAAAAGTGCCGCAAAGAAATACTCAGTTTTCCTCAGTATTCTGTATCCACCATTGCATTTAGGTGGGGCTTTAATGATTTGTCGCATTTTAGCCGAGCCTTTAAAAATCATTTTGGTGTTTGCCCAAGGACTTTAAAGTTCGATAGCCCGTCCCCAGTTAGTTAATAGATAGTGATTAAAAAGCGCGGAAATAGTTGTAAAAGTTTTAGCATTGCTCAAAATAGTGGATAATTTAGTCTGTATTTATAGAGCGTCCTTTTTACAGCCTCTAAAATACTGTAAAAACAGACAATACTAATTAAAACATAAGAAAATTTTAAAGACTAAGTATCCATGACTAACAAACAAAACAGCTTTACCAAAGAGGAATTATTAAAATGTGGGCGAGGTGGTATGTTTGGTGAGGGCAACGCGCAATTGCCACTGCCACCCATGTTGATGTTTGACCGCATTGTAAAAATTACCGATGAGGGCGGCAAATACGGTAATGGTCAAATTATTGCAGAACTGGATATTAAGCCAGATTTATGGTTTTTTGACTGTCACTTTACTGGTGACCCAGTGATGCCAGGCTGCTTAGGCTTAGACGCGATGTGGCAGTTGGTTGGATTTTATTTAGGTTGGGCGGGTGGGCCAGGCCGTGGCCGTGCACTGGGTGCAGGCGAGGTGAAATTTAGCGGTCAGGTACTGCCAACGGCAAAAATGGCTACTTATACCATTGATTTAAAACGGGTTATTATGCGTAAATTGGTGATGGGTATTGCTGATGCAACCATGTCTTTGGATGGTCGCGAGATATACGTCGCCAATGATTTGCGTGTGGGCCTGTTTACACGAACAGATAATTTTTAACGCGGTTTTTATCAGTATTTTGAATGCATAATAAAGAAAATTTTTGGGAGAACACGCAATGCGTCGTGTCGTAATCACCGGGTTTGGCATTGTATCAAGCCTAGGTAACAATAAAGCCGAAGTAAAAGAAAGCTTATACGCAGGTAAATCCGGTATCAGCTTTAATCCCGAGTACGCCGAGCGTGGTATGCGTTCGCAGGTTGCGGGTTCTGTCAAACTGGATGTGCAGGAGTTGATTGATCGTAAACTCATGCGTTTTATGGCTAAAGGCCATGCCTATGCCTGGATTGCGTTACAGGAAGCCATTGCCGATGCGGCGCTGGATGAAAGCCTGGTTTCAAACGTACGTACTGGCATTATTGTGGGTGGCGGTGGCCCTTCAACCGAGAGTATTGAAGAAAGTAACCGGGTGCTTGCCGAAAAAGGTATACGCCGTGTCGGTCCCTATATGGTCACCAAGGCCATGTGTAGCGGTATTGTGGCCACGCTGGCTACCGGCGCCAAAATCAAAGGCGTCAATTACGGCATCAGTTCCGCCTGTTCTAC